>JAPOOY010000001.1 GCA_026713205.1 Bdellovibrionales bacterium | reverse complement strand
TGATCAATTCCACTTTGATTTGATATTTCCTGTTTATTGACCTTGCTTTTCAAGAAACCAACAAGACAACATTTCAACTGGAAGAGTTGAAATCAAAAATGGAATGAAAGATTTATTTTAAGGGAGGAGGCCGAGGGAAGAGTTGAGAGTAAAAGCTTTTTTTAATGAAAATTAAAGGTCCCTCTCCATAAGAAATATTCTTAAAAGCTACAAAAGAAGCGGAATTTGGAGGTGAATCACAGAAGGCAGAACAATCCAAATGACAGATCAGACACTCTTCCTGATGATCGGTCTCTTCAAAATGAGTCAATTGATGTGCTGAAAAAGCGCCTTGAGAGAGTATGAAAAAAACAAACCCTACCAAATACAAAGATGTTTTTGGTCTCATGATATAAAATTGTATAGGAAATAAAATGCTTTTGTCAATGGATAAGCTGAAACCGGAAGATATACCGATCGTGCTTGAAATTTCAGGAGTTATACCGATCGGGTTTGAAAATTTCCGGTTTTTATTTAAGAGACATAGGCCCTTTATAACAGACTATAGGGGTCAAAAATGAGTTCGGCTTTGACACAGATGCGACCAAAGGTCGCTCTGTGGCAAAACGCATGTTTGAATTTTTGACCCCTATAGTCTGTTATAAAGGGTGTAAGCATTTTTTCTTATGAAGAACCGGAAAATTTCAAACCGGAGAAGTGTACAGCTCCCGGTTAAAAACGGGAAGAATTCGTTTCAAGGTCTCCATGAAACGGGAAAATTCCTCCAATCCAAGAGATTGCTGCCCATCAGACAGAGCTTTTTCCGGCTGGGAATGTACTTCCAATAAAAGTCCGTCCGCTCCCACGGCCACCGCTCCCTGGGCTAAAGAGGATATGAGAGTTCGATCACCTGAACCGTGAGAGGGATCCACAATCACAGGGAAAGAAGTGTTTTTCTTAATATAAACAACGGCATTAAAATCCAAAGTGTTTCTCATTTCCGTTTCAAAAGTGCGGATTCCCCTCTCACAAAGAATCACCTGATCGTTACCGTATTTGATTAAATACTCCGCCGCCGAAAGCCACTCTTTGATGCGGGCGGAAAAATTTCTTTTTAATAAAACAGCTTTTGTGCTTTTCCCAAGCTCTTTTAACAACTCATAGTTAAACATATTGCGTGTTCCCACCTGAAAAATATCCACCACATCTTCCAAACTCTCTCTCTGTCTGGGATCAGTGATCTCACTGACAAACAACAGCCCCAATTCCGACTTTATCTTTTTTACCAGAGGCAGAGCCTTTTCACCCAATCCTTGAAAACTTTCCGGATTTGTTCTGAGTTTATAAATCCCCCCTCTTAATCCCTGCGCCCCTTGTTTCTTTACAAAATCACCAATGGTCTTAAAGTTTTCTTCACTTTCAACCGCGCAGGGACCGGCAAAAACAGTGAAAGTTTTTCCTCCAATTTCATGGGAACCAATGGTAAGGGGTTTTGTTTTCATTTTTGAAGACTCTATATTTTCCGGTTTTTCAATGCAATCCCTATTTGTCAAAAGAGCGTCTCATTGAACAAAAAATCAACTGAACTCTGAAGGGTCTGAAATGACAAATAACAGTACAAAAAACACCTGTTTCCGTTACTTCTGAAAAAAGGACTAACGCTTTGTCCGATAAATTCTTTCATAACCTTTGGTTTGGAGCTAATAGCCTAAATCCATTTTTAATGTATGAAAAAACTTATCGGATGAAACACTAGACAGCCTGTTTTCTTCGGCTTGCCGGAAGTATTTCCATAGAGTCCCGATATTGAGCCACTGTCCTTCGGTTCAAAGTCATCCCCAAAGTGTCCTGAAGACAGGCCGTTAACCGGCTGTCTGACAGGGGATTTCTGGAAGATTCCTCTGAAATAAGTTTTTTAATTTGTATTTTAATCAACTCAACGGGAATGGAACGCCCTTGTTTATCCCTAATTCCCGCGGAGAAAAACCGCTTTAAAGGAATCACTCCTCTTGGAGTGTGAGCATATTTATTGGAAGTGACCCGACTCACTGTGGAAATATGCATACTTACATCATCCGCCACATCTTGCAAAATGAGAGGTTTTAAGGCGGAAAGCCCCTGATCCAAAAAATCCCTTTGATGTCTGACCAAACTTTCCGTGACCTTCAGGATGGTCTCATGTCTTTGCATCAGGGATCGAATAAACCACTGACCGGCCTGTGTCCTTTCTTTGACATATTTTTTAACATCCTCAGTTTTCCGTCCGGATTTTTTTAACCATCCTGTTGCCTGGGAAGACAGATGCAAAGTAGGCATTCCCTCGTTATTCACAGCCACTTTGTAATCAGCTCCATCTCTATAAATATAAACATCAGGAGTAATATAAATGGAAGGAGGCTGATAAAACCCTCTGGCCGGAGCGGGATCCATGGAAGAGATAATACCCACCAGCTCTTTAACCTCTTCAATGGAAATCTTTAAATCCGAAGCAATCATCTGGTAATTTCGTTTTTCCAAATGAGGGAGATGATTTTGAATTAAAAGCTCCATGTCCCTGGTATCCTCTTCCATAAAACGAGCCTGGGCCAACAAACATTCCTTTAAATTCCTGGCTCCCACACCCGGAGGATCCATATCCTGAAGCCTTCGGAGAGCCTGCTGAAAATCCTCCGGAGAATGCATTTTCAAAACAGAGGATTCTCTTAATTCTTCAAGAGAAACAGGAAGATAACCATCATCATTTAAATGGGATATTAAAAGAGACAAAATATTTTTTTCCTTTTCTGAAAAGGAATCCATCTGGGCTTGCCAGAGAAGGTGATCTTTTAAATGAATCGGTTCCGCTGTATAAGTTTCAAAAGGAACGGATAACTCCTTTTTTTGACGAAAAGAATGAAAGGAAGAGGACACCATTTGATTTTTCCATTCATCCCTTTCAGGCATCTCCGGTGTGTTATCGCTTTCCTTTTCTTCCAATAAAGGATTTTCCATCAATTCCTTCTGGATGGTTTCTTTAAGCTCCTGACAGGGAAGAGTTAAGAGCTTAATGGATTGCTGAAGTTGAGCTGTCATTGCCAGACGCTGACTGAATTTCATCTGATGCTTTAATTGAAAACTCAAACTCCCCCCTCCCCTCTTGTGTGCTGTGCCCAATAACTTTGAGTGGGATATTCAAAGAATTGAATCATCACAGCTTTACGGTACCATAAATA
>JAPOOY010000180.1 GCA_026713205.1 Bdellovibrionales bacterium | reverse complement strand
TTTATAGTCAAACACCCATAGAACATCATCTTTCCATCCCCATAAATCAATCCGCCCCTGTAAAGTTGCGGTCTTTGTTTTCCATTGGAAGGGCCATTCCGCAAAACCTGTTTTTAAAAAGAGCTTCATATTCGGCTCTTCCAAGTCATTTATCCACCGCAAGGCGGAGAGAATATTATTTTTCTCCACAGCGGAAAAGTCTCTTTGGGATATCTTTTTTTGAAGCACATCCAAAGAATGAATATTTAAAAGTCTTAAACAGTCGTGGAGATAGCGGCCCTGATCCGTCTTAAAGAAAATATTTTTTTCTCTGGTAAGGATAAAATCGGTTTTCCTGGTGGAGGGGTTTTTGTCCCGTACAAAATCTCCCGCTGTTTTTTGGTGAGGCTGTCTGGTTTGTATTGAGTTAAAGGGTTGCAATAGGGATGGTGATGGAGTTTCGTTTTGATAGGGCTTTTCTTCAACAGGATTATGCTCCACTAAAAGGCAGTAGTTCCTCTTAATATGAAGTCCTGTTTTAACGAAGCCGGTTTTAACGAAGCCGGTTTGATCTGATGAGCTTGATTCTCTCTTATCTGAACCTGTTGAACTTTCAATGGACTTATTCTCTAAGGCTTTTTTAGAATTTTTTTTCAGAGGGATGTTCTCCAGTTCCCGAAAAAAACCAAATCTTTGAAACCAGCTATTGGCGGAGGGTTTTTTAGCGGGAGCCATGATAGTGACGGTTTCTTCCGCGCGAGTGAGGGCCACATAAAGCAGGCGATCTTTCTCTTCCGCTTCCTGTTGTTTTTTATTTTCAGCATATTTTTTGTGAGCATAGCATTTGACGGATTTCTGTTCCCTGCCATTCAGGGGAACGGAAAAGGCCATTAACCCCTTCTCCCTGTCAAAAACACACTCTTCCTTCGGAGCGTTAAAACGAATTGATTTTGATAAATCAAAAACAATGACATTTTTAAACTGAAGCCCTTTACTGGAATGAACTGTCATAAGTTGGATACAATCCGAATCCTCCATTGTCAGCGTGTCTTGAAAGGAAATCTCATTTTCTGTTCCTTCCATGAAAGAATAAAAGAGTTCCAGGGGATGTTTTAAGGTTTTTTGGGAATCACGCATTTGGGCCAGTAAATTCCATAAATAGGATTCAGAAACTCCTGAAGGATCTTGAAATTCCGTTAAATCCATTAATCCGCCTTTAAATAAGGCCTGTTCAAAAACGGAAAGAATTCCCTGTTCTTTTGTTAAATTCAGATAGATTTTTAATGTCTGTATTATTTCCTGATGAGGCTGTTGCTTTTGAAGAAAACTCCAAAGAGAAAGGGAAGAGTGAATTTGATTTTCTTTTATTGAATGAGAAGAAGCCTCTTCATTCTTTAATACAGATAAAACTTTTGAGCTTTCTTTAATGTTGTTTTTCTCAGGAGAGACAGGAGGACTGGAATTTTCTTTGATGGAGATGTCTTTTTCTGATAGCTGTTGTTTGTTAGAGTGTTTATGGGAAAAGGACTTTTTGGATATGTCCCATGTTTGACACCACTTAGCTAATTGATCATCGGAAATTCGGAAATAAGGTGTCCGAAAAAGGGCCAAGAGGTTTTCATCGTCGTGGGGATTAATTAAAAATTTAAATAAAAACAAAGCATCCAAAATTATTCTGTTTTCAGTTAATCCTTTACTGGAATGTATTCGGACAGAGAGGCCTTTTTGTCTTAAAAACCGGCCCAGTTGGGATAAATGTTCATTCTTCATTCCTAAAATAGTTATGTCTTTAGGGGAGTATCCTTTTTTTAGAAGTCTTTGAATCTGAAAATAAACCGCTTCTTTAAAGTGAATATTTTCTTCCTCTTGAGGTGGGGTGTTCACATCATAATAAATAAAATAAACATAAGGAGTGTTTTTATCTAAAGAAGCGCTTTTTCTTTTGGAGGGAAATAGGGGAATAAACCCTTTTTCTTTTGGAAAAAAATCATTAAAAAAATAAATAAGCGGGCTTTGAGAGCGGTAATTTATTTCCAACTTTTCCATAGGCTCCTGACAGCTTTTCACTCGCCTTTTAAAAACTTCAGGATCGGCTTCACGAAACAGGTAAATGCTTTGTTGGGGGTCTCCAACACAAAATACATTTTTAAATCCTGTGATTTTTTGAAATATCTGTTCCTGCATCCAACTGGTATCCTGGTATTCATCAATAAACCAATAATCCCATTCTTCAGAAAAAATCCGCCCCGTTTCCGGGTTCCGATTTAAAAGATCCAAAGACCAAAGCTCCAGATCCTCCATAGTGATCACTCCATTTTGTTTTTTTTGACTTAAAAACTCTTTGAAAAATTCATCTGCCAGAGGTTTAAAGTCCTGAAAAAATCCGGCAAATAGTTCCGATTGAAAGCATTCAGGCTCCTCTTTAAGACAATCTTCAAAAAAATCAGAGACTTTTTTTTGTTCGGGGAGAGGATTACTTTTTTCATTTTTTAAAAAAAATTGATCCGTTTCCTCCAATTCCTTCAAATCCTTTTCTGAAAAAAAGTGGATCTTTGGATTCATTAATTTGTTTTTCACATAAAACCTTAAAGCGCGCTTTAATTCGGGAAATGGAGCCTTTTCCAGTAACGGAAAGTATTTCCCAAAGAGCAGATTGGAGGCTATACGATTAGCCAGATATTCCTCTTTTATTAAATTATTAGATTCAAAATTTGAAAAATCACAGTCGTATTTATAACCATGATTTTTGAGAAACAGAGTGAGAATTCCATGAATTGTGGAAATATGAATTGAGGGAGAGCTGATATGAGCCAGTAGTTTTCTATCTTCCCGTTTGATGGCTTCCTGATACAGTTTTCGTTTTAATTCCTGGGTGGCTTTGCGGGTAAAAGTACAGATAATCAGTGAGGGATACCGATCCTGTTGGTCTTTAAAACCTTGAAGAATACGAAAAACCTCCCGTGTGAGACAGGTGGTCTTTCCGGTTCCCGCTCCGGCTTGAATGATCCGTGGCTTTAACTTAAATGTTTGGCTCGGCACCACTTTCTCCAGTTACAGTTTTTACAGGTCTTAGGGTCTTTTGGCTGAGGAGGAAAAATCCCTTGTTTTATATTATCCAGGAGATTTTTGATGAGCGCGTTTAAGTCCGCCTGCGTTTTTTCAAAGTCCTCTCTTTTTTTTCTGGAACCACTGCGATGACTCACCATTTCTTCGTAGGGGCCGTTTTTATTCACATAACCCTTATAATTAAAATCCCTTAAACCGTAATAAACCGCCGCTTCCACAGATGCAGGCTCCCTATTTTCAACCAATCCTTTTTCAAAAGCTTGAGTGTAAAGACTGAGCTGAAAATCTGCATTTTTCAACCAGCTTGTTATGACACCGGTTTTGGCATTCAAATTTCTTTTATAGTCCAAAATAATGTAGGACTTATTTTTTGAGTCGAAGTCCACCCGATCCACACGGCCTTTAAATGCAATCGCTCCTTCGTGATCCAATTCTCCTTTTTTTTCATTCCAAAAGCATTCCATCCATTTTTCTCCAACCAGGGGTTTTAAATGAGGATATTTTTCCCTTCTTTCTTTTTCTTTTTTCAAAAACATTTTTCCCAGAGATTTCAGGGTTTTTGTGGCAAGAAGCTTTTGCCTTTCATCCATTAGGTTTTTTTCTTCTATTCCCAAACTTTCAATCAGTTGTTCCATTTCAGTTTCACTGAGTTCCGGAGAGGAATTTTCAAAAAGAAGTTTTTCAAGGAAAAGGTGAGAAAGCGCCCCCATATCCAGTGGAGATAACTCCCAATCCACAAGGGGATCTTTCTTCATTTTAAATAAACGGTGGACAGCATATACAAAAGCACAGGAAGCATATTCATTCAAAGAGCTGGGTGAAAAGTGTGAAATATTATTTAAGGCAAAAGGACGGGCCAACCCATCTTTCTCTTCTTGCAGAGCTTGTTTTATACTGTGCAGAGACAGGGTATTCGTCTGAGACGGAAGTATTTCCGGAAGGTTTTTTTGTTTTTTTAGATTATCCCAAACGGTTTCAGAATTTTTTTTCTGAAAAGGCAGTGGCCTTGTGAGAGGCTGTAACTGTTCAAACAGCAAAAAAAACACGGAA
>JAPOOY010000002.1 GCA_026713205.1 Bdellovibrionales bacterium | reverse complement strand
TTTCAAAAGGGTATTGAATATTTTCGTCAAAGGAGGCGGAAATAAAGTATAATCTTTTTGTTGAGGTGTGATAGGTTTCCTGGAGAATTGGACAGCTGATAATAGAAAAGCTCTTTTTATGTCTGGTCTTTCTTCCAGTTGGGCACTTCTTAGAAAAGCGTAGAGTATAATTCGTCTGTCTTTTTTATCCCAATCAGAAGCATGAGCCATTTGGATGATATTTTGAAAGGCCTTTTTTGCGGAGGGAATTGTTCCGGAAAGATAAAGTTCTTGCGCTTTTTGAATTTGAGCCATGAGTTTAAAGGATTGAGCTTCTTTTCGCCGTTGAGAAAACTGGTGTTCTCCATAGGAGATGTGGGGAGAACCTAAGGCTTCAATGTGTGCTTTAAAATTGAGAAGAGATTTTTGTGGTGGTTTAATCCATATAGTATTTGCGTTTACAGGAAAAAGAAAAAACCAGTTCAAAGCAATAAACAGGGAATTTGATATTTCACACAAAGAGCGCTTTAGAGATGTTTTTTTATTTATATAGTCTAAAGTATATTCCTCTAATTTGAATTTTGAGGGTTTCTGTTGAGTTAAATACAGATATGTTTTTTTCATCTGAAAAACCTTAAAATTCAAAAACGATCGGTATATTTGTGGATTTCCCCGGGTTCCTTATTCTCATTAAAAACTCTCTTCAATAACTGTCAGATGCTTTTTTACTCTTTTTTTGTAAATTTGTGAACCTGTTTTTTTTGGATTTTGAACAACAGCATAAAAAGGGCCTCTGTGCGCCAGGAGTTGCAGCACTTCCTTTTCCGGCGCTATAACGGCAAAGCGATTTTCTTCTGTTTTCGTGGGCACTACTTTAAGAGATTGAGCCGCCAGTTCCTGAGGAAGATTTGTGTGAGAGGAATAAGAATAAAGATCAATGACACCATAAGAGCCAATCAAATTGATAATATCTTCACTATTTTCTATCTCTATGGGAATCAGCACAAATCCTTCAGGAATCATTTCATCTAATGAAAATGGTTTGGGTTTTTCATTTAAAAAAGATTGTATCAGACTGGAAAGAACAGCCAGCACAAACACAGAGGCAATGAGAATCAGTTGAGTTTTATATTTTTGTATTAGCGCTTCCATGATTTTCTTGCGTGTGTTCCATGTAACCTTTTGTTGTGAAGTTCCTTTTCCGCTTTTTCCTGAAGGAGAAGGATGCAGGTTAAAAATCCACACATAAGACAGATAAGAAATAAAAACTCTATGAGTATTTGTCCTGATTTGTGGTTATTTTTCATTATTTTTTCCTCTTTTTCAGTGCGTCAGTTGAGCAGTCCACTGTCCTTTCTGTTTTTTAAGAGTGGCGGCGCACTGTCTTTTTATATAAGACATCTTTTGCAAATGATCCGGAAGCCAGTTCTTAAGATTTTTTTGGAGAAAAGGATTGATTTTCCATGAAAAGGTAATCATTTGTTGTGTTGAGAAATCCGGAAGAGGTTGATAAGTATAGGCGTTTGGACCGAGAGTTTTTTTTGAAACAGCCAGAGCTTTTTTGAAAACTTTTTCTTCCTGGATATTTTTGGTTTTCAGAATCTTGAGCTTTGTCATTATTTTTATAAAAGTTCTTTTTCGGGAAAGTTCGCTTTTTATTAAGATATGCTTTTGTTGAAGAGAGATGTATTTTTGATATTTTTTTACAAATGATATTTGTTTTTTCAGAGCTGATATTAGCTGGATTTGTCCTAAACCGATGGCTCCTATTAAAGCCGTTTGAAGAGCTTGTTTTGTGCGATGGAGTCGGGTGACTGTTTTATTAATTTTTAATAACCGGGAAAGTAATTTTCCCAGTTGTTTTTGCCCATGAATATTTTCTGTAATGCAAATGCTCTGGGTTCGGGTTAGATTTTTTATTCCTAAACTCATAAGGGTTAAACCGGACAATCCAGCCACGAGAGTCATTATTAAAGGCAGGAGAATAAGGATTATAAATCCTCTTTGCCGTTGCTTCATGCCAATTTTAACAAAGTGACTTCGCTTTAAGGCAGACTCAGTCGTTGCCTGCTGTTTTTTCTTATACCGTATAGGGACCATTGTATTTTTCCTTTCCAAAGGTTACTCCTTTTTTGAATTTGAGGGTGAGTGAGTGTTCCCAGGGGATGAAGTGTTTTTATATTTTTTGTCAATCTTTCCTGGCATAGGATTTGTGATCGGCCTTCAGCAAGACAGACCAGCTTTTGATACAATTGATGATCCACCCAAAGAGATCCCGCCGTTAGCCAAAAGACAATAAACAGGATTTTCAATATTAGAATTAGACTGAGGCAAACACAAATCGCTTCAATCACGCTTTGACCGACTGGTTTTATCACTGCTTGTCGCTCCTGTCATAAAATTACTTAAATCCGATCTTTGGTATTCCTCCTTTTTAAGTGTATGTGTTTTTGCCTTTTGTTTTCTTCCTTGAAGAGCATAGATGGCATTCGCAAATCTTGACTTAACAGTTTGATTTAAGGTGCGAACAATCCCTATGGTGGCCACACCCATCAGAGCAATGAGAATCAGATATTCCACCAATCCCTGACCTTTGCTTTTTTTATAATATCCCCGACTCATTCTATTTAAATGGGGAGCTTTATTTCCCGTATGGAATTTTTGTGAGGTATAGGAACGGGATAATTTTCCCTGTCGTCCTGAAAAGTATCGCGGGATTTTTCTAAACGGATTTTTCATCTGAGCCTCCTTTTTTGATTTTTCAAAAAGGGAAAGCAATAAAGGTATTCCGGATTTACAAGCTTTTTAACGGGTTTTAAAAGTGAATAATCCAAAAAAATTCGTATCTCGTAAAAATTGCACTATTTGTTTTAAGATTTAGGATTCCTGATATTTTCAGAAGATTTCCAACTTGAGAGATATATGGTTATTCATACCAATTCGGCTTTGACACAGTAGCGACTGAAAGTCGCTCTAAAGCAAAACTGAACTTTTACCCCCTGTTGGGAAGTTTCCTAGATTTCCCAACTCTCAGGAAGGGAATATATCAATCCTGTTTGAGTTTTGCGGTTTTTTGTTTACATGAAGTTAGCCCGCTATTAAGAGAGTATAGGGGTCAAAAGTGAGTTCGGCTTTGACACAAGAGCGGCTATCAGCTGCTTTGTGGCAAAACGCATGTTTGAACTTTTGACCCTGTGGGAAAGTTTCCCGGACTTTCCCACTCTCTTAATAGCGGGTGTAAGTATTCTTGCATCTGAAAAATCTCAAATTTCAAACTGGACCGGAATACCTTGATCTCAAAAAAACAAGCAGTATATTTTGAATATGGCTCGGTTAAAGGGTTTTCTCTCCTTTTTGCCAGTTGCAAGGGCAAAGTTCCCCTGTTTGAAGAGCGTCCAAAACCCTCAGCACTTCTTCCGGGTTTCGTCCAACACTTAGGTCTGTTGTATAAACAAATCGGATAATGCCCTCAGGATCCACGATAAAAGTGGCTCTTTGCGCCACGCCTTCTTTCATGTCCAGTATGCCCAGGGAAGCGCAAAGCTCTCTTTTAATGTCAGCCAGCATGGGACAGGGAAGGTCCTTCAGATCGGCTTCATGAGTTCTCCAGGCCAGATGTACAAACTCGGAATCTGTAGATCCGACTAAAACCTGAGTATTCCGATCCTTAAAATCCTTATCCTTATCTCCAAATCCCTTTAATTCCGTGGGACAGACAAAGGTGAAATCCTTTGGATAAAAAAGGAACACCAGCCATTTTCCCTTATAAGATGAGTTGTTAATGTCTGTGAATGCCGTTTTGGGATCGGTGGATACCGTGGCTTTAACATTAAATTCCGGAAATTGATCTCCAACACCTAACATAAGTACCTCCTGGTTATATGGATTAAATGGACTTAAAATTATGGCCTATAAATTTTTTGAAAACAAGACTTTTCTGGAAAACCGCAAAATTCAAACACAACCGGTATAAAAACCCGAAATTTTCAATCGGAAGAGTTTATGACAGGGGATATTCGGAAGAACAGAAATTGGGTTTTTTGGGAAGAGCTGAAATTATTGTCACTTGTAAAAACCAAAAGCTGTCCTCCCTGTGAAATTTTAGGCCCTAAAGTCATACCTTCAAGGTTATCCGCCGTGACACCCGGGGGGAGTTTGGAGAAGTCAAACAGCAGGTCTTTGTTGCATGGGATGATTCGGTTTGATTTTGTCAGTTTTCTTAGAGAGGACTTTGTTTTTTGGATCATCACAGCGGGAACTAAAGACTTTAAGTGAACTGAGTATTTAAGAGATTGATCAGGAAGAGTCATCAGGTCTGTGGCTTCCCGGCAATGAGTTACAAATAACCAAACCTGATTCTCTCCTGTTTTTTTATCATAGGCTCTTTCCAAAGTAAGAAAGATTTTATCTGTTATTGCGATCATCTCAGATAGTCCGGCAGTAAAGTCCAGAAAATAGGGATATTGGCGCAGGAGCTTCCCTGTTTTTAATCCAAACCCGCTAAGGCGCAACAGCCGGTTCATATCCTGTTTGAGAGCTTTTTCCGTAGCTGTCCAAAGGTATTTTTCAGTGAGCGTGAGGGACTCAAAACCTTTGTTTTCTCTGGCTCCAACTGAAGAAAATTTTTCCTTGTTCCAAAATACCGATGGCACACTCCAGGCTTTTTTCAGAATACCGGCCTTTGAAAAAATAAATATCTGAGGGGGTTCTGGAGGATTAAATATTTGCTGTCCTTCAGATGTGATGAAAAGGGTTTGATCTTTAAGAGCTAATCCCTCCGGATCCATATTTCGATTCATGTTTTTTGAATTTTTTTCCCGAAGAAGAACCTGTTCTTTAAGAATAAACTGAAAAGAAGGAGAGTTGTTTTTGTTATTGATAAAAGGCGCTGTCCATTTCTTTTTTTTCTGTTGGGTATCGGAAGTGTCAAGCCTTTGGAGCTGGAGCCTGTAAAAACGATGATTGAGTTTGTCATCGGATAGGGCTAAAAATTCTCCAGTACCTTCGTCAAAGGTGAGAGCGGACAGTCCTCCCACGGACAGTCCTTCAAATTGTCGGTCTTTTTTGAGGATTTGTTCATTTAAAAATTTCACCTGAAAACGGGACTTTTTCTGTGCATTTATGCAGGCTCCAACCTGAAGGAGGAGAAGAAAAATCAGAAAAAACGGCCCTGGCATAACAGGTTTATGAAGATGGAAAAACTTCATAGGAAAGGCTCTGAAAACTCTCAAACCGTGGCGGAAAAAAACCATTACTGGGATTTTTATGGAATATGAAGAGTTTTGCAAGAGAGTTTTATTCTTCCAACACCCTGTTAAAATTCAGGTTTTTAAGGAAAAACGCCGATATTTTTAAAGGAGGATATAGAAACAATGGGCATTTTTATTCTTTTAAGCAGCCTTATTCTTACGGCTTTTTCTGTTTATCTTTTTACTTCCATTTTGTTGAAGCAGAATAAGGATGCTGAGGCTTTGGCTTGGGCGGAAGGGGATGAACCGGAAACTTCAGGGCACCCTCTGATAGAGTTTTCCCGTCCTTTGGTGCACAACTTCACTCTTAGCCATGTTCAAAGAATAAAAAGGGAAAAGTATCGGGCTAAAATAGAATATAAAATCCTTACAGCGGGCCTGGCAAAAGAGATTAATGTGAATGAGTTTCTGGGTCTTCAGTTGCTTTGGGGAGTGGCTTTTCCCGTTTTATTTACTGTCTTTAATTTTGCTTTGCAGTTTGGTTTCCCTTGGTTTAGCGCTTTTATTATATCAGGTATTGGATTTTATTTTCCTCATGCTTATTGCAATAGCTGTAAGAAAAAACGGGACATCTCCATCCGGGATGATTTGCCCATGTTTGTGGATATTTTGGCTTTAAGTACAGAAGCCGGTTTAGATCTCATGGGAGCCATACAGCGGATTACGGATAAAGCTCTAAAAAGCAGTGTTCTGGCTCAAGAGTTTTTAATTGTTTTAAAGGATGTCAAGTTAGGGCAGACCCGGAAAGAGGCTTTAACATCTTTAGATAAAAGATTAGATCTTCCGGAAATAAAAAGTATTGTTGCGGTTGTACGGGATGCAGATGAAACAGGGGCCAGTATAGCAGATGCTTTAAAGGCGAAAACCAAACAGATGCGATTTGAAAGATTTGCCAAAGCCGAGGAATTGGGAGCGAAAGCATCACAAAAAATTCTTATTCCCATGATGATGTTTATTATTCCGGCAGTGTTCATTGTGGTTTTTGCTCCCGCCGCTTTTCAATTTATGGGAGGAAATTAAAATGGAAAGCCTAATAAACAAAAATACTAATGAACAAATTGTCCGATTTATAGATCGTGCTTACAGTTTTTGGGACAGAGTTAAAGGTTTGTTGGGAAAAGGGAGTTTGCCGGATAGTTACGCACTGTGGATTTTGCCTTGTCCTGTCATTCATACATTTTTTATGAAATTTCCCATTGATGTGATTTTTGTGGATAAAAATCTTAAAGTTGTTTCTGTGTTTCATTCTATACCCTCCCGCCGGATTATTTACGGGGGATGGAAAAGTCACTCTGTGTTTGAGTTGCAGGCTAATAAATTACAACATTTTAACATAAAAAAAGGGGATCAGCTTTATGTGGGCCATTAAATTTTTATCAGGAACACTTGCCGGCCAGGAAATTCGTTTGCAAAAGGGTTTGATGGTGATAGGGAAAGAATCATCCTGTCAAATACCTCTTACCAAGGAGCCGGGAGTTTCCAAAAAGCACGCTCAAATCACCATAAGAGATGAGGATGTTTTAATAGAAGATCTTGATTCCAGAAATGGCACTTATGTGGATGGGAAACAAGTGTACTCCCGTTTATTAAAAGAAGGGGATCGGGTGGCGCTGGGCAATGTTATTTTTGAAGTGAGAAAAAAACAGGATAGCACTGCTTTTCCTTATCCTTATATGTCGCCGTATCCTTCATCTCAGCCTGCCAATGAGGAGCAAGACTCTACTCAAAAAGAGAAAGCAACGGCGAAAAAAAGTCTTTCAAGTATCCAAAAAAAGATTATGGATTATTTGCATGATGTTGTTTTACCAGGGGTTTATAAGCTGGCTGAGTGGGTTGAATTTAAATGGGTTGTCGGGATATTTGTTATAGGGTTTATATTTTTAGTAACCCTCTTTTCCTCAGTTCCATTAATTCAAATTTTAAGATCCAGTGTGGAACAGGAAAGTCTTAATAATGCAGAAAATATAGCTCTTACCTTACAAAAACTCAATAGACCTCATTTGCAAAAAGGTCTTGAAACAGCATTGAATGTTTCTTATGCAAAAAGACGGCCTGGTGTTAAAGAAGCATTTATTGTCAATGCAGTGAGTGGCCAAATCCTGGCTCCGGCAGAATCAGCACATAGTTATCCAAAGATTCCTTTTGTTCATAAAAACAGAAAGCTGGATAAAATCACAGTGGAAAAAATTAACAGTTCCACGGTGGGCGCTATGGTGCCCATTCGGTTTTATAATCCAAAAACCGGAGAAAATAATCCTGTGGCCTATTCCGTTGTTATTTATGATATGGGCGCTTTAGCTAAAGGAAATGCACAGACTCTCAGTTTGATGTTTCAAAATCTGTTTATAGCTTGTATTCTGGGTCTTGTTATATTTTTCTTTTTAATCAATTTAATTGAATTTCCGCTTAGAAGCATCAATAGGCAGTTAAATCAATCTTTAAAAGATGATAGAACCCCTCCCGTATCTGTGAATTATCAATCCTCTGTTTTAAATGCGCTTTGTAGCAATATTAACAGCGCTTTAAACCGAATTTCTTTAAGTCAGGCTTTAAATGAAGAGGACAATCTTGATGATGTAGATGTGGATAATCGTCAAAATGAAATGAATAATTTAGTGGAGATTGTTGGATTTCCGTCCTTATCCGTGGATCTTCAAAATGATACAATAGCTTCCATCAATTCAAACTGGACAGACCAAATAGGAATTGAAGATATTTTGCATAGTTCCCTGCAGGATATTGGTGAGGAAACTCTGAGGATGGAACTTGGCAATTTAATTGATCAAGGTCGTTCTAATCCACAAGAAATTTCCTTTGGAGAAATTTATTTAAAAGGAGCACGGTTGCAAACGACTTGTCAGTTTATTATGGGAGCAAAAGAACCGGCGTATGCCATTATAACTTTTATGCCGGATGAGAAGGAAGCCGCTTAAAATGAACTCATCTCGTTCTTATCCGGAATTGCCGGATCAAAAACCCGTATTAAGGATTCTCCGAGGCTCTCATAAAGGAAAGCAGTTTCGTCTATTGGGGAAACAAATTGTTATCGGCACACAAAATGATTGTGATGTTATTTTAAAAGGCAATAAGAAATGCTCTTCCCGGCATGCCTGTATTGAGCCATCTCAGGGCTATTACATTATTCGCACTTTGGATTCATCAAATCCTGTTTTAATCAATAATAAACCGGTGGATAAGCACATCCTTTCATCAGGAGATCAAATTGTTATTGGAGATATGCTTTTTCAGTTTAAAGAAAAGGCGCCTGTTTCTTCTTCAAATCGCTCACAGAATTTTCAAAAACGGAAAAAAAGAAAAAAATCCTCTTCCATTTCAAGATTTTTGCTTGGAGGCCTTATGATTCTTCTCGTGGCTCTTTTTCTTATGCCGGAGGATAAAAAAGAGGCTGAAGATAAATCTATCAGTGTAAGAACAGAGAGAGACATTGAAAATGAGGTGGAAGCTTTACAGAAAATATCTGAAGAAGAACAAAAAGCCAGTACTCTTCCCCCGGAAGAATTGGAAGCGCGAGTGGCTTTTATTAAAGGTTTCAGGGATTACCGAAAAGGTTATTATGATCGCGCTTTAAAAGCCTTTAAACATTGTGTGACTTTAAATAAGGACTATGAAATTTGCCGAAGTTATGTTCGGCAGGCTCAAACACAGGTCAATCGGATCATTCAAAAGAAAATGCTTCTTGGAAAAAACTATCAGCAAAATAAACAATATGGGGCTTGTAAAGCCACTTTTCAGAGTGTTGAAATCATGATTCAAAACTCTTCCAATCCGATTTATAAGGAAGCGCTGGAGAACAGAAAACTGTGTGAACTTAAAACAAGAAATAAGCTTTAAAAGGTGTCTATGAAATTTATTATTAAAAAATATGGACAACAAATTACAGAGAAGATTTTAGTGGAAGGTCAGGAATATTTCATTGGCAGAGATTCAGATTGTGATATTGTTTTGGATGCGGAACCCGGGATATCCAGACAGCATTTTAAAGTTTATTCTTCTCAGCCGGGTTGTTGGACAATAGAATGTGTTTCAACGCATGGGGATGGGCTTTATATAGAGGGAGAACAAGTTCAGGGAGCTGAAATTGAAAATTCAACGAGTCTATCTTTTAAAAACTATGTTTTTCAATTTATTTTAGAAGAAGAAGAGCCCACAGTTGTTTCAGATGAAGAAATAACTGAAGTGATAGAGACTGAAGAAGATATATCTCCTACTTCTTCTGATAAAGCGCCGATTGATGACAACACACGCATCCTGCCTCCAAGTCATTTATCTTATTTTCTTGCTATTTCTATTGATGGAAGTAATCCGGAATATATTAGTCTAAACCAGGGGGATTCCTGGATATTAGGACGGAAAGAAAAATGTGATATCTGTATCAATCACCCTAGCTTAAGTGGGGAACATTTAAAAATAGAAAGAAGCGGGAATCAGTTTTATATTAAAGATTTAAAGAGTTCAAACGGCACTTTTTTAAATGATACTCAGTTGGAGCCGGGTCAATCTCAACCTTTAAAGAGTGAAGATAAGATTGAAGCTCTGGATTTTGTGATGACATTTGAAGCTCAAAACAGAAAATTTGCTGAAATAATAAAAAATTTACCGGTTAAAGCGGAACAGACAACAATCATGGAAAACCCTTTGGTGCCAAGCGAAGTGATGTTGCCTAAGGTGGTTCTGGAAGAGTTTTCTGAAGATAATGAGGAAGATGGAAAGGAGCGGTTTTTTAATCGGAAACGAATCATTTTATTGAGTATTTTAGGGCTTATCTTGGGGGGGGCTGTATGGCTTCAAATGATCCCGGAGGAAAAAGAGGAGATCATTTCTGCTGAACAGGCCGCGTTGGATGCAAAAGCAAAAGCTATTCAGGATTTTTATCAGATGGCTACAACATTGTACCAACAGAAGAAGTATCAATTTTGTATTGAAAATCTCAATAAATTACATGAGATGATTTCTTACTATAAGGATTCCAAAGAATTACTGACTCAATGTCAAAATGCTCTGTCCGCTCGGAAAAGACTGGAGGAGCAGGAGTTGTTAAAGAAGCAGGCTGAGGAAACAGAAAGAAAAATAAAAGAAATTGTAGCTTCCTGCCATCCTAGGCTGGACATCTTTGAGAGTGTGGAGGAATTAAATGTTTGTCTTGCGGAAGCCATCCAACTCAACCCGGAACATTTGGAAATCAATGCTCTTCAGAGGATCATTCAGGAAAGGGAAAGTTTAAAACTACTTAAAAAACAGGAGCAGGAAGAGTTGAAGAAACGGATCTTAAAAACAAGGGCTTATTATCGTTCGCTTTATAAAAAAGCAAAGAAAGCTCATGAACAGGCTGAAAATGCTCGAGATCAGGAACGCTTGCTGAAAGCGGCTGATGCCTATGATCAATTTGTACATGTCAGCCGTCATGAGTCCTCCATGGCGGAGATTCGTAAACTGGCTACACAAACGGCACAGACCATCCGGGATACATATCGGACGACTTTAGATGAGCTTTACTCCAATTGTGAGGGTTTGATTGAGCAAAAACAAATGAAACAGGCTTATCCGGTGTGTAAGAAGATTTTGGAATTCAAGGATGATGATGAAAAAGCTGTTCACTGGATGGAAGAGGCGAAAACTTATCTTCGTGTGAAACTTAAATCCATTTATGAAAAAAGCGCTCAGAAGGAAAGTCTCAGCAATATTAGAGCCGCTCGTCCTCTTTGGCAGCAGATCGTTAAGGAAGATATTGAAGGTGGATATTACTATGAAAAAGCAATAGCTAAGTTGAAAAAGTATGAATAATATATTTGGGTGTCTCTAACATGTCTTTATACCGATCGTGTTTGAAATTTGAATCTCCCCGCGGCAAGCCACGAGGTATCAGGCTGGCTTCGCCAGCATTAGGGAACTTATACTTCTCCGGTTTGAAATTTTCCGGTTCTTCATAAGAAAAAATGCTTACACCCTTTATAACAGACTATAGGGGTCAAAAATTCAAACATGCGTTTTGCCACAGAGCGACTTTCAGCCGCTACTGTGTCAAAGCCGAACTCATTTTTGACCCCTATAGTCTGTTATAAAGGGCCTATGTCTCTTA
>JAPOOY010000015.1 GCA_026713205.1 Bdellovibrionales bacterium | reverse complement strand
CTTTTAAATAGAGAGACAGCACAGAAGACAGCAAAGTTTTTTGATATTTTTGATACAGAAAAAATATCAGAATAGGATTTTTTTAGATCGGTTTTTGGAAAATCACCTCCAAAATCACCTCCAAATAAATTTTAAAATAAAAAAGCTAAGTAATATAAAGAGTTAAGAGAATGATTGGTAGGAGGTGCCGGGATCGAACCGACGACATCCACCTTGTAAGGGTGGCGCTCTACCAGCTGAGCTAACCTCCTTCAAAAGTTATTCCCTATCTTAAGGCAGAGGGCCTCTTCCGGTCAAATTGTTATTTTGGATGATTTTGTCATGAAAAATATTCAATGCAGGTTTACTGATGGACTTTTCAGGAAGAATTTGCTTATATGATCGTGAATTATACCGATCGTGTTTGAAAATTCAGGTTTCATAGAGGGGAAAAGACCGAAAAATTCAAACAAGATCAGTATAAAAGGTTTACAGTTTTATTAAGAGAGAGAGTATTCTGTTAGAGCGAGTTGTCTTGAGTTATTGATTGCGTTTAAATTTTGTGGTTTTTTAAATAAGAGGAAACATTTTGCCCTCACAGAAAATCACAAAACTCAAATTGGAAGAGCATAAATCAGTTAAGGTATAAGGATATGTTATTCTTTTTTTCTATTTTGTGTATTTTTTCCTCTCACAATGCTTTTGGTTTATCCTCAGAAAAACAGGAGCATTTTAAAGTTCATACCAATAAAACAAGAGCGTACTTAAAAGGAGACGACTACAGAGGAAAGTTCACTCAACTCAAACAAAAAAGATCAGGTAAAAATCTTTTCAAAACTCTGATTGATAATAACGAAAAAAAGTGGAATTTAAGTTGGAACTCCTCTTACAGTCGGGGAGCGCATTGGCTTTCAAAGAGTCGTTGGTCTAACAATATCGGTTTTTCTTATAAATTTGAGTGGCTCTCAGTTTCAATAGGTGGCGCCTATTTTTACCCTCTTATCAGGGTGCAGGAGCCTACCTATTTTGGTTTCACAGATGTGTCTTTGTCCGGGAGTAAAGTAATAGGACAATTTAAGGGATGGAATATCATGGGTGGTTTAGGGGTTTCTTTACCCACTTCCGAACGATCTGGCAGGCAAAGTAAATATTCATCTCTTCATGGCTCCATTTCTTATAAAAAAAAATGGAGCGTTTTTCAAATAGGCTTTAGTCATGTGTTTTATGGAGGATTGTATGGCTCCCGCTCCGATAAAAGCGGCTACAAATCCAATCCTCTTATGTCCACCTCTCACAGTGTTTTTATTGCTTTTCCCTATGAAAAATGGGTCTTCTCCGGGACAGGACGATTTTATGCTTATCTTTATTTAGCGGATGTAAATAGTAATCCTTCCGTGGATCAGATAGAGTTTAAGATGAAAGGAAATCAAGGCGCTTCATTCCGAACGGCTTATAATGCCACAAGAAAATGGTCTGTTTACGGTCAGACTAATTTGAACATTCCCATTGTTTCCCCTGTGCTAACGGGTCGTTTTCCCCTGACGCATGACAGAAACTGGCAGTGGTCCCTGGGAATGGCTCTGAAGTTATAAAAACCTAAATCAAGAAGCCTCCTTTAAATAATCCCTTTATATGTTATCTAGGTGTACCGAATTATTTTTCTTTCGGTCAACAAGAAGCCTCTTTTAAATAATCTCTTTATATGTTACTCTTTATCCTACATTTGAACCCTTATTTTTATGAGTGCTGCCTTATGTTGAAGGGGGATGACAGCATGAGTATTCGTTTTCAAGCTATTAAGGAGGCTTGAAATATTTCAAGTATAAAATCTTCAAAACACCTCTAACTATAGAGGCAATTGGAAGATTCTTATCTTATGAAGTATGAGGCTCTTTATGGAGAATAAGAAAAGGTAATTTTTCCCCCTCTGGCAAAGACTCAAAGAAAAGAAAGGACAAAATATGGTTTTCCAAAGTGTAAAAAATAAAGGACATCATGAGCAAATCATTTTTTGCAATGATGCTAAAACAGGTTTAAGAGCCATTATAGCCATTCACAGCACCCGTTTAGGGCCAGCCTTGGGAGGATGCCGAATGCGTCCCTATCAAAGTGAAGAGGAGGCTTTGGTGGATGCCTTAAATCTTTCCAGAGCCATGAGTTATAAGGCTGCAGGGGCTGACT
>JAPOOY010000003.1 GCA_026713205.1 Bdellovibrionales bacterium | reverse complement strand
CATGTAAAATATATGACACCTAAAAATATCGTTTTTACAAATATTGCGGAAGATCATTTGGATCGCTATGTTTCCATGGAAGAATATGTCAATGCAAAAAGGAAAATTTTTGCAAATACACATCCTAAAATGACAAGTATTTTAAATGCAGATAATAATGCCGTGATTGAATTGGCGCGGGATCCTTTAGTGCAAAGAGGGAGAATCTTTTATTTTTCCTGTAAAAAATCCCTTGAACCTCAAATTATGAATATTGGCGGAGCTGTCATGATTGATCAGGAAATTCGTGTGAGAACACAACCTGAAAAAGAGTTTTATAGTGTAAAAAACTCCAAACTCAAAGGATCTCATTCCTACGAAAATATGATGGCGGCCATTTTAATTGCAAAAGAGAATGGAGGTATCTGGCAGCATATTCAAAAAGGGATTGATGATTACACAGGCCCCCCCCATCGTTTGGAGTATGTGAGAAAGGTGGGAGGAGTGGAGTTCTATAATGATTCCAAAGCGACAAATGTTCATGCAGTGAGCCGCGCTTTGGATATTTTTGAGGATAATGTGATTTTAATTATGGGCGGGAAGAATACAGGACTCAATTACACTCCTTTGGCGGATGCAGTGCGCCGTAAGGTGAAAAGCCTCGTTCTGGTGGGAGAAGCCAAGGAGCATATTAACAGGGATATAGGTAATTACGCAGAAACTTTTTTAATTGGAACTTTTGAAGAGGCGGTTTTTATCAGTTACCATAAATCCCGTATTGGAGATAAGGTCCTTTTGTCTCCGGGTTGTTCCAGTTTTGACACTTTCAGCTCTTATAAGGAACGAGGGAATTATTTTAAAAAATTGGTTAATAAGTTTTAAACTGATATTCGGAAAACCAGTTAAGCATCCGGGTTTTTTATCTTATACCGATCATATTTAAAATTTCATAGTTAAATTTAAAATGGATACTTTATTGTTAAGATAACCGAAATTTCAAACCCGATCGGATACTTCTATATATATCAAAATCCCTTGTTTCAATCACATTCTTTGCCTATGTCACCGCTAACTTTTGCCCACCAGAAACCATCAAATTCCTTTTTTTTGTAACTGTCACTTGTGTCCCCCACTGGGGAAACTCTTTTCAATGAGATGATTTTGATCATTTGCCCCTCACATATCTCGCCGATTATGTAACGGTTAGTCCAAGTCCCATCAATAGACTGTATATGACCTTCTCGCAGATTGACGATACCCAATACCTTTACTTCTTCAGGTTCCGGGTAGTTATACTCTACTAAAGTTTTATCTATGGCAATTTTAGATGCCGGTATTTTAATGTCAAGATATCTTTCTATCCACCTGTTTTCATAAATCATTCCAACATAAACCCAGCCAACCTCGCCGGATACATTTTCATAATAAAACTGCATTATTTTTTTTATTAGTTTTTCAGTTTCAGTCTTACAGTTTGCCGGTTTTGTATGATCTTTACATATACTTTCAAGAGCACTGTCTGTATAGTCATGTATTTGTTGAGTATTTTTATCAGCAGACCAAACTAATTGAGAAAAAAGAAAAATCCATATATATTTCATACTACCTCCTTAAAACGAACCTTAATAAATCATGTATAACAAAAAACTTCTCTTTTCAATAAGATACTCTGTGGCAAGTTATATATCCGGACTTTTGGATCCTGTTCTTTTCTTAAGGTTTATCTTAACTTCAAATAACCAAAAAATTTAAACAGACAGAGTATAAGTTGGATTTTTTATCTTATTTTTCCGATTTTCAATGTATTATGAAAACAGTGATTTATCATTTAACCGTAAGACATAGGTTCGTTATAATTTTTTCAGACCAAATCTGACTTTTTAATCTGAGGAGTCATAAGATGCAATGTTTAAAATGCTCTTCTCCCATGAAGCAGTTTTTAACCAGAAAAGGGGTTTTGGTTGATCTCTGTTCTTCCTGTAAAGGCGTTTGGCTGGATCAGGGGGAAATTAACTTTTTTTCCAAAAACAGAAAGATTTTGTATCATTACGAAACACAGGGGTTGGAAGCCACTCAAAAAATTTCTCAAAAGTGTCCTAAATGTCAATCTGAGTCAATGCAAACAGGGCGAATTCCCGGTTTGTCCTTTCAGGTGGAAAAATGCCTCTCCTGTCAGGGGATATACCTGGATGCTCAGGAATTTAAAAAATTTCAACAGACAAAAAGTTTTCGCACTCTCCGGCCGGATCGATCCGGAGTCTTAAGCAAAGATACCACTAAAAAATCTCCTTCTTCCCTTTCGGTTAAACTTCCTTCCCTGGCGCTCACGACAGGAATAGTGTGCTTATCCCTCTACGGTATCCTTTTTGCCTTTCTTGTTTTCCTTATGGAACTTGGAGCTATGTCCCTCTTATCCGGCGCTTTCTTTTTTATTGCTTTTGTTGCTCTTCAGTTTTATTTTTCCCCTATTCTTTTAGACTGGCAATTGAAGTTTTTTGGCTCTCTTAATTGGGTGGATCTGGATCAACTTCCCTCTTCGTTTAAAACCTCTCTCCTTCGTCTCTGTAAAGAAAATCAAATTCCCATTCCTAAAATGGGGATCATCAATGATGATTCTCCTCAGGCTTATACTTATGGCCGAACTCCTTATAGCGCCCGAGTTGTGTTTTCCCGGGGAATGTTTAAATTGCTTGATGAGGAAGAAGTGGAGTCTGTTTTAGCTCATGAATTGGGGCATGTTAAACACTGGGATTTTGTCATAATGACGGTGATAAGACTTGTTCCGCTTTTTTTGTATATAATTTATACAAATATTCGCTCTTCATTAAAAGAATCCTCAAATAGCCGTGAAGGAGGCGGCAAGGCCTTTTTGGTTGTAGCTCTTATAGTGACTTATATTTTTTACTTAATTTCAGAATATCTGGTTCTTTTTGTTTCCCGTGTCAGAGAGTATTATGCGGATCGTTTCAGTAGTTTTGCTACAAAGAAGCCTAATAAACTCCTGACGGGTTTGGTAAAAGTATCTTACGGGCTTTTGTCTTCTCGCGCCTCTCTTAATTCTGAAGATAAACAATCTTATGAAGATAAAAGGCAAAGCGTGGAGGCTTTGAACATTATGAATGTATCCCGTTCCAAACAACTGGCTTTGTCCTGTCATACAGAAGAAGGGGATTTCAGCCCACAAACTATTGAGAAGATTATGAGGTGGGATCTTTGGAACCCCTGGGCTTTTTATTATGAGTTAAAATCTACACACCCTTTAACAGCTAAAAGGATCAAAGCCATAGGCTCTTACGCCCTTTCTTTGGGTCAACAGCCTTATGTCCTTTTTAACAAAAAGAAACCGGAAAGCTACTGGGATGATTTTTTTGTTGATATTCTTGTTTTATTTCTGCCTTATATTCTGGGGATTGTTGGTGTTGGCATGAGTTTCTGGACAAATTTAAGCTCCGGTGCTCAATGGATAAAGCCGGAAATTTTTCCCCTTCTGTGTTTTTCTATGGGGTTATTAGGTTTTTCCCTGGGAGCTTTTATTCGCACCTTTAAGGCTTATCCTTCAAGGAGGTTTTTACATTATTCCGTAGTGTCTCTTTTAAAATGTATCAAAGTGTCTCCCGTGCGTTCCTATCCTGTGTTTTTAAAAGGACATATTTTAGGAAGAGGGGATGCGGGAAATATATTTTCAGAGGATATGGTCCTAAGAGATCAAACTGGAATGATATTTCTTAATCATGAGCCATTCGGTTTGAATATTTTATTTGCTTTACTGCGTTATAAAAAGTTTCAGGGGAAGGAAGTACAGGTGACGGGATGGTACCGCCGTTCTCCAACTCCTTATGTGGAAGTCAAGAAGATCCAAACAACGGAAACCTCTTCCAAGGCTTACACTTATAACTATAAAATAGGCCTTTGCCTTCTGGGTTTTATAATTTCTTTCATTTGTTTGATTCTATCTCTTTAACAGAGTGATCGGATTAGAATCATGCCAGTCCTGTTTGAGTTTTATGGTTTTTGTTTTTATAAAGTTAGCCCTCCATTAAGCAAAGAGAGGGGTGCAAAAGTGAGTTCGGCTTTGACACAGTTGCGACCAAAGGTCGCTCTGTGGCAAAACGCATGTCTGAACTTTTGCACCCGTCTCTTTGCTTAATGGAGGGTGTAATCCTTTTTTCATCT
>JAPOOY010000293.1 GCA_026713205.1 Bdellovibrionales bacterium | reverse complement strand
TTTTATAGTTTGGTTTTTCAAAGTCTGAGTTATCATCTTCGGGTCGTTTTCTACTGCGAGGGTTAGGTCGTGAATCATCCGGTTTATCTGTTTGATTCCTTTTGTTGAAGGTTCTTTTTCTTTTGTAAGTTGGTTTTTCAAAGTCTGAATTGTCATTTTCCGGTCGTTTTCTACTACGAGTTCTGGGTCGCGAGTCATCCGGTTTATCTGACGGTTTTTTTTTATTGAAAGTTCTTTTTCTTTTGTAGTTTGGTTTTTCAAAGTCTGAACTATCATTTTCCGGTCGTTTTTTATTGTAGTGTCTGGATCGCGAGGAATTTTTCCGATCTCGGTTTTTTTCTCCGGAAGAGGTCTTTTTTCTTCCACCGGTTTTGGAAACCACAGGAGTTTTTATGTTTTTATGGGAGATCAGCTTAAAATCAATAGTGCCGGTTTCTATATTTGCTGTGATCACTTGAATCCGAACAGAATCTCCAAACTGCATACTATAGCGGCTTCTTTTACTTTCCGCTCGCATATTGGCTTCATCAAAAATCCAATGGCCGGGGAGATCTCTAAAACGCACAAGTCCTTCCACATCAAACTTTTCCAAAGCGATAAACAAGCCAAAGGAAGTGACAGTGGAAATGCTCCCATCAAATTCCTCTCCAACATAAGGTTTAAGAAAACGAGCCTTTTTAATATCCGTCACTTTTCGTTCTGCCTTAACAGAAATTTGCTCTCTTTCACTGATCCAGCGAGCCTGTTTTTCCAAAGTATTTTCTGAAAAGCGAGCTTCTCCCTGTGTATGGTTTAAAGCATACCGAATCAGTCGGTGAATAGTTAAATCACAATAACGCCGAATAGGAGAGGTAAAGTGGGTATAAAAAGGAAAGTTTAAACCATAATGTCCTTTATTAAAGGCGCTGTAACGAGCTTGGGACAAAGCTCTTAGCGTGAGTTTGTTAATCAATGATTCACTGGAGTGCCCTTTAAATTTTTTCAAAAAAGCTAAAAGATTTTGTCTGGTGTTTAATGGAGAGGAGAAGCCCAGGGATTTTGAAAAAGTATCCAGTTGTTTGAGGCTTTCTTTTTCAGGAGATTCATGGATGCGGTAAAGGGCAGAGAGTTTTTTTTCCTTCAGAAACAAACTGACAGCCTGATTGGCGGACAACATAAATTGCTCAATCAGTTTGTGGGAAAAAAGACGGAATTCTTTTATGATTTCTATGGGTTCTCCTTGAGCATTTACTTTCACCGATATTTCAGGAATGTTGAAATCCAAAGCGCCATTTTGGTTATGGCTCTGTATGAGAATATGACCTAACCGGGCGGCATCCTTTAAAAAACCCCATTTTTTATCTTCATCCGAATTATCAAAAATGTCCTGAGCCTGTCCATAAGTGAGGCGATGGTGGCTTTTTATAACCGCAGAGTAAAATTGAGATTTCAGTTGAACACCCTGAACATCAAAGTCCATTTCCGCAACCATTGCCAGACGGGGAACATGAGGATTCAGTGAGCATAGCCCATTACTCAGTTTTTCAGGGAGCATAGGAATCGCCTGATCCGGAAGATAGGTGCTGTTTCCCCTCAGATAAGCCTCTTTGTCTAAAGGGGAATCTTCCTGAACATAGTGGCTCACATCAGCGATAGCCACCCAAAGACGAAAGCCAAAGGAACATTTTTCTACAAAAATAGCATCATCAAAATCTTTGGCTGTGGCGCCATCAATGGTGACAAAGGCTTTGTCTGTTAAATCCCTTCTCCCTTTCCAATCCTCCGGTTTTACTTCATCAGGAATAGTTTTAAGCTCCTCTAAAATTGTCTTTGGAAATTTTAGGGGAATGTTATGTTCCGCCAGGATCCTTGAATTGTCATCTTTGGCGGAGGAAGTGATAACTCCCAGATTCTCCATAAGATCCCCTTGAAAAAGTGGTTTTTCTTCAGTGGGAAAGGAGGTGAGTTTGACTTTAACCCATTCTCCTTTTTTGACAGTCAGATTATGAGGATTTTGTATCTGTACAGACTGATTTATAGGAAGGCCGTGTTTTCTCAGTAAAGGATTTCCATTTTCCACTTCATAAGGGCCTGAGGTCCACTCCCAGTGTCGTTTTAAAATGGCTTTTATGGAACCGAAAAAAATCTTTTTGTGCCGCCGTTTTTGAACCAGAGCTTCCACTTTGTCATAGGTAAGAGCCGAACCCATTTTTGAGGCGGGGATATAAATATCCTGGTGACTTTTGTCATCCGGTATGACAAAACCAAAGCCATCAGGATGTCTTTTGACAGTACCTTTGATGGTTTTTCCTGAAGTGGCGTGTTTAAATTGCATGAGAGAGAATTTCCGATGGTTCCGGGCGCTTGATTTTTCGCAACCTTTGCGATGTGGCTCCTCAATATGGATGAGGGAAGAAATAAAGTCAATACCCTCTTTCCTTTTTCTTGTTTTATTTTAAAAAAGACAGTTAAATTTATATACGGATGTGGGTTATCCTTTTGGATATTTAAGGGGAAAAAGGCAAGTTTTGAGTGTTTGTTTAAAAAACCTGTCCTTTTATGAGGGGATCATCTTGATTGCAACAGAAAACCTCAAAACTCACATCGGAGGAGTCTAAAGGGGTTTAAAAATATGTCTATTAAGGATTCTGTAAAACTTGAGACCGTTAATCCCGCCACAGGACAAATGCTGGCCAATTACGATTTTTTTACGGAAAGTGAGCTTCAAACAAAAATTCGCTGGGCGGAAAAACTTTGGGAGGATTGGAGATTACAGTTTTCTTTTAAGAGGTCGGAGCTTTTGGATTCTTTGGCGGAAACTCTCAGCCGTGAAAAAGAATCTTTATCCCTGGCCATTACTAAGGAAATGGGCAAACCTCTCAATCAGGCTATCCAGGAAATAGAAAAATGCGTTCTTCTTTGTCGTTATTATCGGGAACATGCGGAGCATTTTTTATCCCCCCGTGAGGTGGCCCTCAGTTATAAGAAAAGCTATGTGCATTACAATCCCTTAGGGGGAGTGTTGGGCATTATGCCCTGGAATTTTCCCTTCTGGCAGGTCTTCCGTTTTGCTGTTCCGGCTTTAGCGGCAGGCAATATGGTGTTTTTGAAACATTCAGAAAATGTGACGGGTTGTGCGTTGGCTTTGGAAAATATTTTTTTGGATAGTGGCTGGCCGGGCGGGGTTTTTAACACTCTTTTGCTGGATCGATCTCAAGTGGAAAAGGTGATAGCCGATCCCTTCATTAAAAGAGTTTCCTTTACGGGCAGCACTCAAACCGGAAAGCATATTGCCTCCCTTTGTGGAAAATATTTGAAGCGTTCTATCTTGGAACTGGGGGGAAGTGATCCCTATATTATCCTGGAAGATGCGGATTTAAGAGGGGCCGCTCAAGCTGTTATAACCAGCCGGTTTAATAACTCAGGTCAAAGTTGTATTGCTGCCAAGAGAGTGATTGTGGAACAGTCTGTTTATGAGGATTTTTCCCGACATGTTTTAAATGTATTGGAAAATAAAACCATCTCCAATCCTCTTTACAATCCTGATGTGGGGCCGGTAGCCAAAAAAGAATTTGCGGAAGAGTTGCGAATGTTAAGAGATAAAGCTCTTCGGGAGGGGGGCCGATTGCTTTACACCAAAAGTCCATCTCAGGAAGAGAATGAAAAAGGGTTTTACTTTCCCATCACAGTCTTAGGGGATTGCCATTCCTCTATGGAAGTGGCTCATAAAGAGGTATTTGGCCCGCTTTTGCCTTTGTTTCCTGTGAATAATGAGCAGGAGGCTCTGGAAATAGCCAATCAAAGCAAATACGGATTGGGCGCTGCCATCTTTACGGCAAATCAGGCCAAAGGGGAAAAGTGGGCCAGAGATTACATTGTCGCAGGTTCCTGTTATGTGAATGGGTTGGTCAAATCCAATCCGGCCTTGCCTTTTGGAGGAATAGGAGCGAGTGGTTATGGCAGGGAGCT
>JAPOOY010000004.1 GCA_026713205.1 Bdellovibrionales bacterium | reverse complement strand
GAAAAATTCAAACACGATTGGTATATATAACGGTTTCCAGCTTTTATAAGAGAAACAAATACACAGTAATGAAAGTCGCTCCGTGTAAGACACCTCTTTGAATTGTTATACCTTATAATATGTCTTTTTTCTCATAAAAAGCCGCAAAATTCCAAACCGGAGAAGTGTAACTTTTTCCTAAACAACAAAAACAAAGCCTGCTATTATTCTATTTGAAAATGATACACCTTATAATTATCGGGCTGTGTGGATTGTTGGCCGGGTTGATATTAGCCCTTATTGCCGATTATTCCGAAAACCGAAAACTCATCCAAAAAACAAAAACAGAAGCGAATATAATTGTTCAGGAAGCTGAGGACAGAGAGGAGGCTTTGTTCCAAAAAACAGATGAAAGATTTAGTCACTATAAAAAAAGTGTTTTAAGCCGGTTTGAAAAGGAGCGGGAGATTTATGAGAAAAGTTTGAGAGAGTTACAAGGCCGGGTGGATGTTCAAAATCACCAGCTTCGGTTGAAAAAAAGGGAACAAGACAGTATTTTTTCTAAAATTGCCGAAGAGATTGGACAGTTAAAAAACAGTCATCGCACTCTAATAAATCAAATTAAGACTCTTAATTCTCAAATTAAGAAAGAAAAAGCTGATTTAATTGACGCTCTGAGAAACAGCTTTACCTTTAATCTGCCTGAACTAAAAATCCAAATGAAAAAACAACTGGAAGAAAAGTGTTTGGAAACAGCTTTTGAAAAAGCTACAGCTTGGGAGAAAACCACCAGACAGAATCTACAAAAGCAGGCTTTGTTTTATTTAAACGCCGGTTTGAATCGTTTTCAAAAAAATTACTGCCCGGAAAGAGGAGTGGAACCTGTACTATTTCAATCAAAGAGTCTGATGAGAAAAATTGTAGGTCCAAACCGAAGCCATCTCAATCAATTAGAGAAAGAATGTGGGGTGGATATTGTTCTTCATGAAGCTGAATCCTATGCCTCTATTTATGGTATTGATCCTGTTCGGAGAGAATTAGGGCGTATTACGCTTAAGAAGCTCTCCAAAAAAAAGCATATCACTCCTCACACAATTAAAACCCTGGTAAAGACTTGTAAAAAGGATCTCTTCAGAAAAATTGAAAAGGACGGAAAAGCCATAGGACTCCGTCTTGGCTTAAGAAATATTCCCAAGCAGATACAGAACATGATGGGCGCCTTAAGATATCGCTACTCCTTTGCTCAAAATCAACATTTTCACTGTGAGGAGGTGGGTTGGCTCTGTGGAATGCTCAGCGCAGAATTGAATCTCCCCCTTTTTGACGGGAGAAGAGCGGGATTCCTACATGATATTGGAAAAGCCATGGATCATGCTGTAGAAGGAAATCATGCTGTTATCGGAGCTGATTTTATCTCCAGATATGGAGAAAAGGACCACATTGCCCATGCTGTTCGTGCCCATCACCATGATGAACCCCCTTCAACCATTCTGGCCTGGCTGGTTATTTCTGCAGATGCCATTTCCGGTTCCCGCCCGGGGGCCAGGCGGTTTACAGAGCATTCTTACGCCAGAAAATTAGCAACTCTGGAGCGGATCATAGACAGTTTCAAGAATATTATTGAGGATGCCTACATCATGAACGCGGGACGGGAAATGCGTGTTATTGTGAACAATACAAAAGTAACGGATCAAAAAGCTTTAGATTTAAGCAAAGACATTGCCAGGGAAATTGAACAGCAATGCTCCTATCCCGGCCTGATTAAGGTGACCGTTGTCCGTCACAGTGAAGTGGCGGCAATCGCCCATTAAATCCAATTCAAACCGATCGTGTTTGAAATTTCATGAACCTTAAATTTATTAAAATCAAGTCGTATGGAATATGTTATACTTCTCCAGTTTGAAATTTTCCGGCGCTTCATAAGAAAAAATGCTTACACCCTTTATAACAGCCTATAGGGGTCAAAAATTCAAACATGCGTTTTGCCACAGAGCGACTTTCAGCCGCATCTGTGTCAAAGCCGAACTCATTTTTGACCCCTATAGG
>JAPOOY010000092.1 GCA_026713205.1 Bdellovibrionales bacterium | reverse complement strand
TCCCCAAAGGCTCCTTTTTTTCCATGAAGGATTCATTTTGATTTTAAAAGAGAACTTCAAAATTCAAGCTAAACAGGTATACTAAATCTCACAGCTTAAGTTAGGGGAGTATAAAACAACTTGGGTGATTGCAAAGGCAGATTAGAATGAAATCAGGAACTATTGCTCAGATCGCAAAAAATATTCGTGAAAAGAAAGTTTCAATTAAGGAAGTGGCTTCTTTTTATTTAGAAAGAGCAAAACAACACAATCCTCGTTTAAATGCTTTTATAACTTTTAATGATCAATTCTTAAAAGATGCGGAAAAAGCGCCGGAGGGCCCTTTAAAAGGGGTTCCTTTAGGGATAAAAGATCTGTTTTGCACCCGTGGGATTCGCACCACAGCCGCTTCCCGAATGTTGGAAAATTTTGTTCCGCCCTATGAAGCCACCGTCGTGGAGCGGTTGAAGAAAGCCGGAGCGCTTATTCTGGGCAAATGCAATCATGATGAATTTGCCATGGGTTCTACGGGTGAAAACTCTTTTTTCGGAGTTTCCAAAAACCCCTGGGATCTCATGCGCACAGCGGGAGGATCCAGTGGAGGCAGCGCCAGCGCTGTGGCTGGAGGTCTGTGTCCGGGCGCTTTTGGAACGGATACGGGAGGCTCCGTTCGTCAGCCCGCCCATTTTTGCCATTTGGTTGGGATTAAACCTTCCTATGGTCGGGTGAGCCGTTATGGGATGATAGCTTATGCTTCCAGTTTGGATCAGGCAGGCACTTTAACCCGCACAGTGGAGGATGGAGCTTTGCTGTTGGATGCCGTGTGCGGACCCGATTCAAAAGATTCCACTATGGCTCAGAGGGCACAGCCTTTCTTTCATAAAAATTTAAATTCCCGGATTAAATCCATGAAGATTGGTTGTTTTTCCCCGGAAAATTCCAAGGGAGAGAATATGTTTCATCCTGCTGTTACTGAGGCCGTTCAAAAAACGCTGGCTGTTTTAAAGAGCCGTGGATGTCAAATAAAAGAGAAAACATGGCCCCTGTTGGATCACAGTCTGTCCGCTTATTACCTTATATCCACATCAGAGGCCAGCAGTAACCTGGCCCGCTATGATGGTGTTCGTTACGGTTTTCAAAGCTCTGATTCCTCCTCTGATTTGCAGGAGTTTTATGGTTTAAACCGAGGACAGGGGTTTGGAAGTGAGGTGAAGCAAAGGATTCTCATAGGAACTTTCTGTCTCTCTTCGGGGTATTATGAAGCTTATTATCAAAAAGCGGCAGAAGTCCGCGCGCTCATTAAAAAAGGGTTTGATGATATTTTTAAAGAGTGTGATGTGGTCCTTTGTCCCGTGTCTCCAGGTCCCGCTCTTCCAATTAACCAAAAAGAAAGTCCTTTAAAAAATTATTTAAACGATATTTGCACTGTTTCGGCCAATCTGGCCGGACTTCCGGCTCTGAGCCTGCCGGCGCATTTTACGGAAGATCATTTGCCTGTGGGAGTTCAACTTATGGGTCCCGCTTTTGGAGAACAGAAATTGTTAAATGTGGCTTTGGCATTGGAAGAGGATTTCAATGTATGGAGGGAAACACCGGATGATTTCTGAAAAATGGGAGACGGTTATTGGGCTGGAAATTCATGCTCAATTAAAAACAGAAACAAAATTGTTTTCTCCTGACAGCGCCGTTTTCAGCGCGGGGGAAAATAATCATATTCATCCGGTGAGCTTGGGTTTTCCGGGAGTTTTACCGGTCTTAAATAAACAGGCGGTGGTATTTGCTCTTCGCGCCGGTCGGGCTTTTGAGGGACGAATACAGGAACAGAGTGTTTTTGCCAGAAAAAATTATTTTTATCCGGATTTACCGAAGGGGTATCAAATTTCCCAGTATGATAAGCCCTATTGTGAAGGGGGTGTTGTTCGGTATCATTTTGAGGGGGCTGTTCAGGAAGTCCGATTGGAACGGATTCACATGGAAGAGGATGCAGGGAGATCTTTGCACCGTGGATCGGCAACCTTAATAAATTTCAATCGGTCGGGCACTCCTCTTTTGGAAATTGTCACTCGGCCGGATCTCAGGGAACCGGCGGCGGCGGCGGCCTGCGTTCGGGCTATTCGGCGAGTTCTTCGTTATCTGGAAATTTGTGACGGAAATTTAGAGGAAGGCTCTCTTCGTTGTGATTGTAATATCAGTCTTCGCCTGCTGGGGGAAAAAACCCTTGGAACAAAAGTGGAGTTAAAAAATTTAAACTCTTTTCGTTTTATTGAAAAGGCTTTGCAGTATGAAAAAGAAAGACAGGCCCGCCTTCTCAATGGGGAAAAATCCATTCTTCAGGAAACCCGCCTCTATGATTCCGTAAAAAATCAAACTTTCCCCATGCGCTCCAAGGAAACAGCCAGTGACTACCGTTACTTTCCTGATCCCGATTTGCTTCCTCTTAATGTGAGTGATCTGTTAAATCAAATGGAACCTCTTCCACCGCTTCCTTTTCAAAAGTTTGAAAAGTTTAAACAGGTTTACGGTTTAAAGGACCGGCAGATTGAAGTTTTGGTGGAGGATAAAGCTCTTTGTGAGTATTTTGAAGAGCTTGCGGAACATTCGGGAAATCCCCAGGCCTCCTGCCATTGGATTACGGGAGAAGTACAAGCTCGTTTAAATGAGACCGGTCAAACTATAAATGAGATTCCCATTTCTATAGAAAATCTTTCTAAATTGATTAAATTGGTTTCCACTGAGGTTATTTCCATTAAGATAGCTAAAGAAGTTTTTGCTTTAATGTGGGAAACAGGACAGACTTCGGAATATATTATTGAGGAGAAAGGTTTTAAGCAAATATCTGACGAAAAAGAACTCAGATCAATTGTGAGAAAAATTCTGGAAACTTATCCCAAGCAAGTGACGGATTATCGCGAGGGCCGCACAAAGCTTTTTGGATTTTTTACAGGACAGGTGATGAAAGCCACGAAGGGACAGGCTCATCCTGTTAAATTGTCTCAAATTTTAAAGGAAGAACTGGAAACATAAAATGCGATTGGCGGCTATAGACATTGGATCCAACACCACTCTCCTTTTAGTGGTGGAAAAAACAGATGAAACTTTTTCTGTTTTAGAGGATAAAATTTATTTTACCCGTTTGGCGGAGGGATTAAGTGTTAGTAAGAAACTGAGTTCCGGCGCTTTATTTCGGTTAACAGAGGCTTTTCAGTCCATACAAGAAATTTTGGAGAAATTCCGCCCTGATCAAATCTCCGCTGTGGCCACCAGCGCTTGTCGTGAAGCTGTTAATCAGGAAGAGTTATTTCAATTAGGTGAGAAATTTCATATTTCCCCGATAGAGATCATTTCCGCGAAAAGGGAGGCGGAACTCACTTTTACAGGAGCTATTTTCGGTTTAGGTCAAGAGTGTGAAGATCCTCTGGTTGTGGACATTGGAGGGGGTTCCACAGAGCTTGTGAGCTGTAAAAAAAGTTATAGTTTTAATATGGGGAGTGTGACTCTTACGGAAAAGTTACAAACGGCCCAGGCTCTTACCCGCATGGATAAAATCAGTTTAACGACCTATATAGAGAACACATTAAAACCGGTGAAAACTTTTTTACAGGAAAGAGATTATAAACCTCTTATCTTTGTGGCAGGCACTCCTATCACCCTGGCTTTTATGGAAAAGGAAACCTCCGATCCCAATCATGTTCATGGAGAAAAGCTTACGGAGGAGCAAGTTCATTTTTGGTTGGAGAAGTTAGCCGGACTTTCACTGGAGGAAAGAAAAAAAATCCCTCATCTTCCAGAGCATCGTTCAGATGTTATTGTTGCCGGTTTAGCCATACTGAAACAAATTTTAAGCGCAACAGGCAAGAAAGAATTTATTGTCTCTGCCACGGGAGTTCGTTACGGACTTATTTTAGAGCAATGTTAGAATTTT
>JAPOOY010000169.1 GCA_026713205.1 Bdellovibrionales bacterium | reverse complement strand
CCAATCCAGGGCTATATAATGTTCATACATGGGGGTCTCCTCCTTTTTAAGTGGTTGTAAAAAGATGATCCTTACCTATCTCAGGGTTTGAATCACCAGGGAGACCTCCTTTTCCATTTATCAGACATGCGTTTTGCCACAAAGCGACCTTTGGTCGCATCTGTGTCAAAGCCGAACTCACTTTTACACCCTATTTCCCTAGGAAGGGGGGATTAGATGTTCAGTCATTTTTAAAACACTTCAAAACGCAGATTAGAAAAATTTCAGCATTAGAGACGGGTTCCTAAACTTTAAGGTAAAGTGTTAATGATTTAAAGCAAACTACTTTAAAAACTGAAAGAATCTTTTTTATAGTATGCGTTAAAAATTGCAAAAAAAAAAAAAAAAAAATAGGATTAGGATAAACTAAAAATTTTTAACCAAGAAGGAGAAGATCATGTTAAAAAAATTATTCAAAATAGGGCTCTGTGGGTTTTTGCTATCCAGCCTGGCCGCTTCGGCGGACAGTGTTCAGGTTGATCGGAAAGACATCCGGAGAGACAAAAAAAATCCAGAAACTGCTCAGGAGGCTTTAATACAGTCATGGGATAGATATGGCGCAAAATGTGAAAACGACTCTCATTGTAAAGAGCTTTGCACTGAGTATACAAAACATGAAAGAGCAAAACACAGAAAATATAAGAGAGATATGTGTTTAAAGCTTCCTATACTTCATATGGAAGTGTTAAAAAAAGTAAGGGAAACTATTAAAAACCCAAGCCTATTTACACTGGAAGCTATTGATAACTTTGATCTGGCTGTTTTTGGAATCTTTGGAAGTTTTAAAAAACCATTCAGAGGATACCTAGCATCAGAGACAAAAGCTGTTCTGCATTGGATAGCAGAGAATGAAGATGTGGCTGAATATTTTTCTAGCTTGGATGAAAGTGAAGAATTGCTAGAAAAACTTATGGATAATATTTTGGGAAGTAACTGGGCTGAGAATGTTAATTGGGCGGGACCTATTATTAGTGCTAACGAGAATTTTATGCAAATAGCTTTGTTTGAGGGTAACACCACAGCGCTAGAGTGGGCCGATGATTTTTTTTATGAGACTTGTTTCAATAAAACAGAGTATGGTCCTGATTGTGTTTTTAAGAAATTCTATTGTTCTCAAAATTTCACAGAAGATCAGTGGGATGACTTATTCACTTATGATCATATTGAAGACATGCTGGATGAGATTTTAACAAATTTTACGACAGAAACTCCTCCTGCATGGTGGGGTGGAGATGTGGATTCTGTAAGTATACCTATTGATGAAATAAGTTCTCTTTGTGAAATGAATTTGGTTAGAAAAAATAAAGCTCAATAACTTTTATTTGTAAGAAAATATATAAACTCGGCCCTCCTTTTTTAAAGGAGGGCCGTTTTTTGTGGACATCCTTTTTAATTATATTAAAAAAGAGGGGTGAATTTTTAGGAGAGAAATTATCCTCTTATATCAATCGTGTCTGAAATTTCTGATTGTGTTCATGACTTTCAAGGCCAAAGGGAGGGCAAAAGCTCGAACATGCGTTTTGCCACAAAGCGACCTTTGGTCGCATCTGTGTCAAAGCCGAACTCTCTTTTGCCCTCCCTTTGGCCTTGAAAGTCATCTCTAAAGCCGAGATAAAAAAACGAAAAACGAAAATGCGATCCTTATAATTCTATTTTTCTGAAGATTGCATTTCCCGCTTTTGTTTTTTGTGATTCTTTTATATAAGAAGACTCTGGCGGTGGCGTGGCCGAATGGTTAGGCAGCGGACTGCAAATCCGTTTATGTCGGTTCGATTCCGGCCGCCACCTCCCTTTCCGTTTCAAACCGAGACACCCGATTTTAGGAGAAAGCGCCTGTTGAGAGTTTTCCACAGAATTGTGGAAAACTTGTTAAGGTCAGTTAGGGAAAAGGATATTTCTAAACTGAAGAGGTCTGATTTGAGAGGTTTTATAGTATCCGCCCTTATAAAGAAGCTATACTTGTCCAGGTTAAACTTTCAGATTTTCAAAAAGGAGAAATTTCAATTTTTAAGGAGGGCTTTTTTGGGTGGGTCAGGCGGCAAAAAATTTAAAAAATCCGCCTAAAAGACCTTGACTTAAACATAAAAGGGGTCATATTAGGGAACATACTAAAATCTTTAAAGATAGGAGGTGAAAACCATGGCAACAAATATTAAACCTTTGCACGATCGTATTATTGTAAAGCGTCTTCCTCAGGAAGTGAAAACCAGTGGAGGAATTATCATTCCCGATACGGCTAAAGAGAAGCCTCAAAAGGGCAAGGTGGTTTCCACCGGAAAAGGCCGTGTGAATGATGAGGGAAAAGTCCTTCCCCTGGAAGTTAAACCAGGTGATGAAGTGCTTTTTGGTAAGTATTCAGGCACGGAATTTAAGATGGATGGCGATGAGTATTTAATGATGAGAGAAGAGGACATTTACGGAATCGTTAATTAAATTTTTTAACCCTAAGGAGGTGAAATATGAGTAAAGAACTGCGTTTTAGTAATGAAGCAAGAAACTCCATTGCCAGAGGAGTGAACATTCTGGCGGATGCTGTGAAAACCACTTTGGGTCCAAAGGGCCGTAATGTGGTTATTGAAAAGTCCTTCGGGGCTCCATTGATCACAAAAGATGGCGTCACTGTAGCGAAAGAGATTGAGCTAAAAAATAAATTTGAAAATATGGGCGCTCAGATGGTTAAGGAAGTGGCCAGTAAAACAAATGATGAGGCCGGTGACGGCACCACTTCAGCCACTGTACTGGCTCAGGCCATGTACAATGAGGGCTTAAAATACATCAGCGCCAATCACAATCCCACACAAATAAAACGGGGAATAGATAAAGCCGTTAAGTATGTGGTGGAACAGCTGAAAACCCTTTCCCAACCGGTAAAAGATGAAAAAGAGATTGCCCAGGTGGGTACCATTTCCGCAAACAATGATACGGAAATTGGAGAAATCATCGCCAAGGCTATGGATAAGGTGGGAAAAGAGGGTGTTATCACCATTGAGGAAAGCAAAACTTCTCTGACGGATTTGGAAGTTGTGGAAGGGATGCAGTTTGACAGAGGGTACTTATCTCCTTACTTCGTAACAAATGCGGAAAGAATGGAGACGGTTCTTGAGGACTGCTTCATTTTAATCCATGACAAGAAAATCAGCTCCATGAAAAATGTTGTGAAAGTTCTTGAGGGAGTGGCTCAAGCCAGCAAGCCTCTTTTGATTATTGCGGAGGATGTGGAGGGGGAAGCTCTTGCCACATTGGTTGTGAATAAATTGAGGGGCACTTTACAGGTGGCTGCGATAAAAGCTCCCGGATTTGGAGATCGCCGGAAAGCCATGCTGGAAGACATTGCCATTCTCACAAAGGGAGAGGTGATCAGTGAGGATACAGGCGCGCAACTGGAAAATGCGGATGTCCGAACTTTAGGTCGCGCTAAAAGAGTGGTGATAGATAAAGATAACACCACGATTGTTGATGGAGCCGGAGACAAGGCGGATATTGATGCCAGAGTTAAGCAAATCAAAGCTCAGGTTGAAGAATCCACTTCCGATTATGATAAGGAAAAACTTCAAGAGCGTTTAGCTAAACTTTCCGGTGGTGTCGCTGTTATTCATGTGGGCGCTCCATCTGAAGTGGAAATGAAAGAAAAGAAAAGCCGTGTGGAAGATGCGCTTAACGCCACTCGCGCGGCTGTGGAAGAGGGCGTTGTGCCTGGTGGTGGGGTTGCTCTTCTAAGAGCTTCACAAGGACTTTCAGAATTAAAGGAAATAGATGAAGAGGAAAAATTTGGTGTGAACATTGTGAAGAAAGCTTGTGAAACTCCCATCCGTCAAATTGCCGCAAATGCCGGTATTGACGGAGCCATTGTATTGGATCGCACAATTTCCAAAGGGAAAGAAGGCCAGGGTTATGGTTTTAATGCCTGGACGGGAAAGTATGAAGACCTGGTTGCATCCGGTGTGATTGATCCGAAGAAAGTGGTTCGTTGTGCCCTTGAGTATGCGGCTTCAGTGGCTTCTCTCATGCTCACAACAGAGGCGATGGTAGCTGAAGAACCGAAAAAAGAAGAACCTCCTATGCCTGGCGGCGGTGGTATGGGTGGCGGAATGGGCGGCGGAATGCCCATGATGTAATCTAACTTTTGTAGATTGAGAATATCAAAAATACAAAACCCCGACCCTGAAAGTCGGGGTTTTTATTTGATTATACCGACTGTTTTTGAAATTTCATGAACCTAAATTTAAACCAAGATAGTCCGGTTTAAAATTTTCGGTTTTTCAGAGGAAAGAAGAATTACACCCTCCATTAAGAGAATATAGGGGTCAAAAGTTCAAACATGCGTTTTGCCACAGAGCGGCTGATAGCCGCATCTGTGTCAAAGCCGAACTCACTTTTGACCCCTATATTCTCTTAATGGAGGGCTAACTTTATGTCAGTGAAAAACCGCAAAACTCAAACCGGATTGGTATAGCTTGAAATTTCAAACCTGATCAGCATAAAAAAGTTTTTTTAAAATCCTGGATTTTCAGAAGATCAATCTTTACTGATAATATGATCTTTCCATTCAGCCATTTGTTGAGTTGTCATTTGTGTTACGCAGACGCTTCCAAATCTTCCAGCCTCTGTTCGTTGTATTTCCGTCTCACGGCTTAAATTATAAACTTCATGTTCCTTTTCTTTTGGAAAATAAAGTTCGGCGGATTGCTTTAGATTTTCCACAACACTTTTCATTTGATTTAAAAGTTTCTCTATCCCATCGCCGGTTTTAGCGCTGATGATAGCTCTGGGCTGATATTTTGGTGAGAGGGTTAAGTTTCTTTCCGAAGGAGGAAGATCGGATTTGTTAAAGACATACAGAAGGGGTTTATTCTGCCATCCTAATTCTTCAATGAGATCATTAACCACAGAGATGTTTCTGTTCATAAAAGGGCAGGCCCTGTCTATCACATGGAGAAGAATGTCTGCCTGAGCCGCTTCCTCTAAGGTGGCCTTGAAGGCTTCAATTAAGTGGTGGGGTAGATGACGAATAAATCCCACCGTGTCTGTCACAACGGCTGTGGACATTCCGGGAATAAAAACCTTTCGGGTTGTAGGATCCAAAGTCATAAAGGGTTGATTTTTTGTTTCCACACGGGAGTTTGTGAGGCGATTCAAAAGAGCGCTTTTTCCGGAGTTGGTGTAACCAATGAGAGCAAAAGAGGGCACCTGCATTTTTTTTCGTCGCGTTCTCCTTTGCTGGCGGGCTCTACTGACTTTTTTTAACTGTCCTTTAATGTGCCGGATTTTTTCTCTGGCTCGTCTCCGATCCACCTCAAGGGCTTTTTCTCCGGGACCCTTGGCTCCAAGTTTTCCTCCTTGTCTGGAGAGCGATCCAAGCCAGGCCCCTGTCATTCGTGGCATTTGATCTAAAAGTTGAGCCAATTGCACCTGAAGCTTTCCCTCATGACTTCGTGCCCGACTTGCAAAAATTTCCAGAATGAGTTGATTGCGATCAAAAACAGAAATGTTAAATTGTTTTTCCAGATTGCGAGTCTGCACTCCGGAAAGGACATGATCAAAGATCACATATTGAGGTTGAAGCTCCTGTATAAGGTTTGTTAATTCCATACGCTTTCCAGCTCCAATGAGGAAGGCCGGATCTATCACTCTTAAGTTTTGTTTGATTTGTTTGATGGGATGAAGGCCTGCCGCTAAGGCCAGGTCGGTCATTTCCGTAAGACTATCTTTAAAAAGTTCAGAGGAGCCGTTTTTGATGGCGCTCACTAAAATAGTCTTAAAACCTTTTTTTATAATTCGCAGAAATTCCTTCCTTTCTCTTTTAATTTTAAAGAGAAATTGTGAAAATAGCAATTGGTATTTTTAAAACAATAGATAAAGACGGTTTCTTTTGAAAATAGCTTTTTATACTCTCTGTCCTTTCACAAAAACTCTCAAAACAAAGTTTTTATTAAGATATACTCCTCCAGTTTGAAATTTTCCGGCGCTTCATAAGAAAAAATACTTACACAGAGCTTATGTCTCTTAAATAAAAACCGGAAAAAATTTCAAACACGATTGGTATATACGCTGAAAAAGAGGAAAATTTTACATTGTTTTCGGAATAAGATTGATAAGAGGAACTTTCCATGGTAATTATGCTTACAATTTTACAAAGGAGAAAAATTATGAAGTATCTTACTATACAGCTGATTTTTTTACTGAGTTCCTTTGTTGTTTATTCTCAAGCCGCTTTTTCGGAAAAGAAAGAGGCAGAACATAAAATACAATTCAAACAATTTATGGATGGTTATAATAACGGAACCGTATTCTCTGAATCAGAGAAGTATAGTATACAAGATAGTATAGAAGACAGAAGTATAATGATGTCATGGAGAAGAACTATGAAAAAGGCTTTTAGGATGACGACAGAGGAGGGAAACAATGTTCTCCATGGCATTGTTCTTCTGGAACGGTTTAAAAGGGTAAAAAGGCCCTCTGTTTTAGAAATTGATTTAGAAGAATTGTTAATTAGGGAAGCAGGGTTCATTTTGTACACTGTTGGCCCTGTGCGATTTATCCGGCTCTTAAGACAGAAGAATCATGCAGGATTTTCGCCTTTGGAAATAGCTGTCGCTTCCAAACAATTAGAGGGAGCTAAGGAGTGGAAAGAAGTTGCGTCGCCATATATGAAAAATCTTTTAGGTCTGCAACATTCTGAGGATTTGAGAGGAACTTTGGAAGAGTTATCACCGCACCCTTCAAAAGAGACAATGGAAGAGTTCTTAGGAAGTTCTGTTCCCGCTCAAAACAGAGGTGTCGCTTACTCCGCTTTAAAACATATTGTTAAGTCCTACAATTGGCCATGGGACATCATCATTCCAAAACTTCCTTTGGGAGTGGTTTCGGTAGTTCCAGGGACAGTTGCAGGAGCAGTTGCAGGAGCAGTTGCAGGAGCAGTTGCAGGAGCAGTTGTAGGCGGACTTGACGCCGGAGAAGGTGGTTTGGTAACGGGATTTTATGTGGGAGCTCTTCCTGGTATGGCAGTTTGTGCCCGGGCTTTTAAGGATTGGTATGATGCGGGAAGAGTTAGAAGAGCTTTGAGTCGCTTTTAATCCGGCGTTTTACACGAACCTCCTTTCAATTTCAGTTGTATTCAATCAAAATCCACAGATTCTCTTTTTTAAGATAACTGAACAACCCTCGCCTGTAAGGCGAGGGTTTCAATCTTTGTCAATTGGAAATTGACTATCATCAGCCACCTGCTCACCTTCTTGCTCATCTATGTATTTTTTTATCATCTCGTCAT
>JAPOOY010000052.1 GCA_026713205.1 Bdellovibrionales bacterium | reverse complement strand
TATACAAATTTTATTAAAAAATTTGATTATAATGAAATTCTTGAGAACAAAGATCTGACCTATAGTAATTTTGATGTGGATAGTTTATTTAAATTACACACCACGGAAGAGGATGGTCCAGGGAAGTGTGCAAAAAATTACGCGAACTGTTTATTAAATGTTCGTTGCTCTGCATCTGATGACAACCAAATCAGTCGCGCTTGTCAGTATGCAACAGGGGGTAACAATTGTACTGTTTTCCTTAAAAATACCTGTCAATTGCCTGAAGAGATAAATAAACGCCCATGCAACATTTTGAAAAGTAATGTGTCAGAAAGAAAATGCCAAAAAGATATATTAAGTTATTGTCTGAAAAATTCTGAACAGAAAATTTGTCTCCACTACAAGAGTGAATACAGATGTTTTATTAACCAGCAGAGTTGCTTAAAAGAATCGGAAAACTGGTTTAATGAATTAAGAAATGCAGAGATGCTTTCAAAAGTGAGAGATGAAGGATCCTATCTTCTTCAAACTCCTCTGAGGACCTGTTTGGCAAATCCTTTTGAATTTTTCCGCTTTGAGCGTAAGATGGCTGTCCTGGAATTGGATAAAAATTCTTTTAAATATGTAAGAGGGCTTCCCTTTAGTACTTCTGTGAGCAGTTCTCATTCCATATCTACCGGTTTACGCTGGTCCGGCCAGACCTCTTCAAGTTTTTCTTTTGGTCCCTCTATTAATGTAGATTCTAGAATAACAAAAGGTAACGCGAGATTGGATCAAAGAGATTCCAGTGCAAGAGCTAAACCTCGTGACAAATTCTCAAGCCTTGATTTTGGTTTAAGGCTTATGAGTGCTGATTTTAAAATGGGTATGACTTCCAGCGCATCTAATGACGCCGGTAAAGATTTGAGCATCAGAGTGTTGGAAGGGGTTTATTTAAATGTCCATCAATCCGTTATTAAGATGGGTGTGAAGAAGTTTAAGAAATGTCTGGTTATAAGGCCTCGTCCTAATGCCTTTTTTTCCTATCTTCAAGATAATGGTTTAAGGGAAGAATATGAAGAAAAGGATATTTGGGATGAATCCTTTCATGGAGATGACATGAAAAAAGTGTCTATTTCCAAGCCAGGGTTATTAATTTGTAATCCTACAGAAGAAAGAGAAGAGGATGATCCGGAATTCATTGAAGAATACTATTATTATTTGGCCCAGGAGCTCAGTAGAAATATGGAATTTATGTTTTTATATGATGTTAGGAATCGTCCTTTTACTCTGCTTCTCCGTGGACAGACAGAGTTTTTTAAGTATTTTTCTTTAATGAGAAATTTGAGAGGAGGGAGGGACTCTGATGAAAATCTCCATGATTTTACAAATAGGAGCCCTGTTAACCTTTTTGCCAGATATTCTTATCCCATTGAAGAGGTAGTAGGACTCAATTACGCTATCAGAGCTCTGAATGAAACGGGATTTCAAGCGGGAATTTACACCTATCCTGACAGGGACTGGCTTAATTCAGAATTTCTTAGAAAAGAAACCACATACTTCCAAGACACTTTTGAAGGACTTCATAAAATTAATGTTCTCCCTACACCGAGCCCTGCTGGAATTGAAACTTCCAATCAAACATGGTAAGAATAATTTCTACAGATAGATCAGTTGGTATAATAATTTGTAATTATACCAATCCGGTTTGAGTTTTGCAGTTTTCCAGGTGAAAGAAGGATTACACCCTCCATTAAGCAAAGAAAGAGGTGCAAAGGTTCAAACATGCGTTTTGCCACAAAGCGGCTGATAGCCGCATCTGTGTCAAAGCCGAACTCACTTTTGCACCCCTTTCTTTGCTTAATGGAGGGCTAACTTTATGTAAATGGAAAACTGCAAAACTCAAACCGGACCAGGATATATTTTTACACTCAAACCCGATCGGTATAATTTCGTAATGTCTGTTCTAAATCCTTTATTTTGATAACTTCCTGTTTTTTTGTGTTCATGTTTTTAATAGTCACCGTGTGATCTTTTATTTCCTTTTCTCCAAAGATAAGAGTTATAGGGCATTTTTTTTCACTAACCCTCTTCATTTGTTTTGAAAAATTACCGGAAAACCAAAAATAAACCGAATACCCTTTTTCCCGAAGTTCAAGGGTTTTATGAAAAGCTTTTTCCTGAGGTTCTGTTCCCACGGCGACCACAGCAATTTTTGGAATAAAAGGAGAGGATTGATCATAAAGCAGAGCCAGTCTTTCCACACCGGCTCCCCATCTAGTGGCCGGTGTGGGAGGGCCTCCCAAATTTTCCACAAGAGAATCATATCTTCCACCGGCAATCAAAGCCGATTGGGCTCCTAATTGATGGCTTTTTATTTCAAATACCAGGTGATTGTAATAGTCCAATCCTCTCACAAGGCTTGGATTTTCCTGAAAAGGAATAGAGAGATGGCTCAGCTGTTGTTTAATAAAAGAGTAGCTGTCTTTGGTTTCAGAGGTAAGATAATCTGTTATGCAAGGGGCTTTCTCCAAAATCTTTTGATCTTCTTTTTGTTTGGAATCCAGGATACGCAAAGGATTTTTTTTCAATCGTGTCTGACTTTCCTGACTTAAGCTTTTTTCATAGGGTTTTAAATAACTTATAAGGTTTTTGATGTAAGTCTTTCTTTCCTCTAAACTTCCTATGGTGTTAATTTCCAAAAAAACCTTATCCGTCAACTGTAATTCTTTTAAAAAAAACCAGGCAGAGGCCAGGGATTCCACATCAGCTTTTTCTTCTGATTCTCCTAAAATTTCCACAGCCACTGTTGTGAACTGACGGAATCGCCCTTTTTGGGGGCGTTCATGGCGGAACATGGGGCCGCTATACACAAAACGACAGGGAGGGCGCAGTTTTTCTGTTATAAACATTCGGGCAATGGAAGCGGTTCCCTCGGGTCTTAAGGCTAATTCCCCTTTTCCCTTTAAAAGATACATCTCCTTATTAACGGCAGAGGCGCTTTCTCCCGTACGCTGAAAGACTTCCGCCATTTCCACTATGGGTGTTTCCACCGGCTCAAAACAAAAGCGACGAGCCACCTCAAAGGCTGTGGAGATAATATGATTTTGTTTTGCAAAATCCTTTGGCAGGCGATCGGGGAATCCTCTCACCCTTTGCAATGGTTCAGGCATTAACTGTCCAGGTTGCGGCTTACAAAATCCCAGTTCACTAAATTCCAGAAGGCTTCCAAATAGGTATTTCTGGCATTGCGGTAATCCACATAGTAGGCGTGTTCCCAAACATCACAGGTTAAAAGAGCTTTGCTTTCTGAGGTGAGAGGTGTGTCCGCATTGCCTGTGGAAATAACCTTTAAAGTCCCACCCGCATTAACAAGCCAGGCCCAGCCGGAACCAAATTGCCCCAGGGCTTTAGCTGTAAACTCTCTTTTAAAATTTTCAAGGGAGCCGAAATCCCGATCTATGGCTTGAGTGAGATCGGTGGAGCGGTTTGTATGGCTTCCCGCCGGGGACAGACTGTTCCAGTAAAAATTATGATTCCATATTTGAGCCGCGTTGTTAAAGACCCCGCCGCTTGAAGACTTCACAATTTCCTCCAGTTTGGCATGTTTCCATTCCGTGTTTTCAACTTGAGCATTGAGTTTATCCACATAGGATTTATGGTGTTTTCCATAGTGGTAGTTAATGGTTTCTTCAGAAATATGGGGGGCCAGGGCTGTTTTCGGATAGGGGAGTTCCGGCAATTGAATAGACATTTTAAACCTCCTTCAAAACTTCATTATGTCTGCTTTTTCTAAAAAATCAATGATTAAAGTCTTTTTAAAACAGGATACAGTTTATTTCATTTACATTAGTCCGATTTGAGAATTGAAATTTTACAGATGATAAAGAGACTTACACCCTCCATTGAGAGGATAGAGGAGCCAAAAGTTCAAACATGCGTTTTGCCACAGAGCGACTTACAGTCGCATCTGTGTCAAAGCCGAACTCACTTTTGACCCCTCTATCCTCTCAATGGAGGGCTAACTTCATGTCAGTGAAAAATTATAAAACTCAAACAGGGTTGATGTGATTCGTTCTTGTTTAAGTATTTGAAGTGGGGGTCAAGAGCAAATAAACAAAAATTTTCATAAAAAGATATTTTAATGGATTTTAAAGTTAATACTATATTATAAAGGCGTTAATTCAAAAAAAGGAGGAAAAATGGGCTTAAAAATAAAATCATACATTATCATGCTATTGACCGGCTGTTTTTTACAGCATTTTTCATGGGCAGTAGGAGAAGGGTCTATACAATCAAGATTTGATTTAACCGGATTAGATCAGAATATGACATGCACTGAAACTCAGGAGGATTCTCTTTGTGAAAATATCAGAAAGGTAGAAAAGGTTTTAGGAGAATTGGATTTAAGATATGATTTGGAGGAAGCAAAAGAAAACTTAAAAGAGGCAGTAACAGCTTTTTCTGAAAAACAAGACATTTTTGAAGAGAAAAAGAATTTTTTCGATTACAGAAAAAGTGTTGCAACTAGAATGAGTGGGGCGAGTGGTATGGCACAACAAACAGCACAATCTTATTTAATGCAATCAAGACAAGGCATGAATACGGCTGAACAAGATGTTATAGAATCTGAGCAGAGACTTGCTGAAGCTATGAAGGAGTTTGAAAAAGCCTGCCAAATTTCATACTGTTATGAATGATATGAAGTGCGCCCTATAAGCACTTATGAAGGATGGTAAGTATTATTTTTGTTTAAAAAACCTAAAAATTCAAATCAGAGATAGAACAAATATAATAACTCAACCCTTTAATCTGGACGAATTGGGTGCTTTTTGTCAGAATAGGGTTGCTCATGTCTATCACTTCAATTCTTTCAAAAAAACCGGAATGGGAAGAGATTCAAGCCACTCTCAAGATTTTTCATCAAAATAAATGGGAGGCTGTTTTAGCCGGAGGATGTGTCAGAGACGCTCTGTTGGGGAAACCTCCAATGGACTTTGATGTGGCCGTCTCAGCTTCTCCGGAAGAAGTTTTAAGGCTCTTTCCTAAAGCAAAAGACCTGTGGAAGCATTATGGAGTGATATTCTTACCTCTGAAGGAAAAAGGAAAGATTCTGGAGATCACCACTTTTCGTGAAGATCATTCCTATGGAGACGGGAGAAGACCTCAATTTGTGAGGTACACCTCCTCTGCCAAAGAAGATGCAAAAAGGCGGGATTTTACCGTCAATGCTCTGTTTTATGACATAAAAAGTAATCAGGTTCTGGATTTTGTAAATGGTTTAAAAGACCTGAAGTCTCACCTTCTTAAAACCGTTGGAGAGCCGGAGGAACGATTTAAAGAGGATTATCTTCGCCCTTTGCGCGCCTTACGCTTTTCTCATCAGCTGAATTTTCAGATTGAATCAAAAACACAAAAGGCTATACCTCTCTTTGCAGGTAAATTACAAACGCTCTCCAAGGAGCGAATTTACAGTGAATTAGTAAAAATGTTTTCCCGTGGTTCAATGGGCCAAGCTGTAAAGATTTTAAAAGACTATTCTTTTTTTAAGGTATTATTTCCTTTTGAAAATGAACCTATAAATTCTTCAGAATTTTTTTGGAAAAACTCTTTTTCTTTTTACCATGAACCGGCATTTGCCTGGACTGTTTTCAGCTTGCCTTATTTTTACCATTCTCCGGAAAAATGGATGGGATTTTTAAAGGATAATCTGAAAGCTCCTCAAGCTATTGCAAAAAAAAGTTGTAACTATATGCAAGGAGTAAAAACTCTTTTGTCAAAGCAAGAGAGTTCCTTTGTGGAAAAACTAAAAGTTTTTGAACTTGGAGCAAATCAAATAACGGAATTATCCCAAAGTTTTGGAAAAGCCCTTCTTAATCAGGAAGTGAAAAGAACTTTAGAGCAGAAACAATCAGAGGCAGCGAAAGCACAGGAAGAAGAGTTATCTCAGAAACTCAAAAAATTATTTCAGGAATTTCAAACTCGCTCTCAAGGTCATAATAAGCTGCCTTCACCCTTGGTAACAGGGGCGGATTTAATAAAAGCGGGTCATACCTCAGGAAGACATATGGGACAAATGTTAAAGAAAGCTTATAATTTTCAGGTGGAGGAAAATATTTCCGAAAAAGACACTGTTTTAAACTGGATTCTCAAAAAATCTTTAAAATAAGTGAATTCAACTTAGAGTATAATTCTTTATAACTTTTAATAGGGTATTTATAAGACAGCCTCTAATGACTGTTAAAATAACCTGATTTCAAGTATAAATGATATGCAATCTCCGGGAATTTACATTTGTTGACATGGAGGTTTGACTTATTTTTCATAAAATGTTCACCTTAAAATAGAACTCCTTAATTACCTAAAAGAAAAGAAATTCATAAATTAAGCAGGGAAGGGGAGGGCAAGTATGGAACTTCAGAAATTAAGATCCCTCTATTTTATTCCTTTATCTAATTTGGTAGATCAGGCCAGAGCTGTTTACAAAAAACACTTTCCCACAGGTAAAATTCAAGCCAGCCGTCTCCTGTCCATTAAAACAGGGGGTTGTTCGGAAGACTGTGCTTATTGTTCTCAGT
>JAPOOY010000291.1 GCA_026713205.1 Bdellovibrionales bacterium | reverse complement strand
GTCAAAAGTGAGTTCGGCTTTGACACAGTAGCGACTGAAAGTCGCTTTGTGGCAAAACGCATGTTTGAACTTTTGGACCCTATTCTCCTCTTAAGGGCTTATCTTAACCTTGCTGAAAACTACAAAATTTTAACAGAAGGAGTATGAAATGAAAATAGGGATAAAAATTGCTCTTTTAGCCTCCCTGCTTTCCACAGGCATTCACTTGTATTTGGCAAAACGATCTTATGAGCTTCAATCCGGTCAGGCTAAAGAGAGTCAGCTCTGCCATATTAGTGAGCAAATAAATTGTGATCCCGCTCTTCTGTCTTCCTGGTCTCGGGTTTTTGGAGTCTCCCTTTCCAGTTGGGGTTTTGCTTTTAATTTGGCTTTAACTCTTTTGCTGGGGCTTTTTCTTTTAAGATTACTTGGTTTAAATGATTTTTGGAAAAATCTTTCTTTTTCTCTGGCTGGCGCCATAGGGGTCGCTTCCCTTTTGATGATAGCTGTTTCTCTTATTATGGGACTGACTTGTCCCCTTTGCTGGGCCACTTATTTGCTCTCCGGTTTTTCTATCGGCGCATTAGTTCCGGTTTTTTGGAAAAACCTATCTTTCCACACCTTTGGAAGACTCTTTAAAGATCGCATCTCTTATATTCTGGCAGGCCTTATTACCGGCGCCGCGCTTTTCACTCATATAAGTTTTGTTGTTGCTTTTGATATAAAAAGCCTGGAAGAGGAGAATGAAGCCGCCTTTATTGACTGGCAAATAGCTGAACCTATTTCTTTTGAGCACCCCCCTGTATTTCGTATGGGTCCGGAATCGTCTCAGATGATCGTTGTGGAATTTGCGGATTTCCTTTGTCCTCACTGTAAGAGTGTTTCTCCTTCAGTCCATCAGTTTTTAGAAACACATCCCAAGGTTTCTTTTCATTTTTATTCCTATCCTTTAGATGATTCCTGCAATCCGGAAATAAAATCAGAACCCTTAGGTCTGTCCTGTCGGCTCACAAAAGCCTTGATTTGCGGAGAAAAACAAAAGAAAGGAGTGGATGTTTATTATTTAATTTTTGATAAACAGGAGCAGTGGATTGAAAGTCGTGGACAGGAACAGAAAATAGCTGATTTGATGGCAGATCTCATTCAAGGGGCTTCTTTGAACTCACAGGATTTTTCAGATTGTATGAAAAGTCCTGAAACGGAAAACACTTTAAACCAAACGGTACAAACAGGAAATAAGGCTCTTATCCCCGGCACGCCCTCATTTTTTATCAATGGAAAGTTGTGGAGAGGACGAGGTCATTTAGGTTTTGGTTTGCAAGCTCTTTATGATTATTTAAATTGATCATCAAATGAAGTGAATTTTTTCCCACAGGTTTTTGCGCAAACCCGCAGTTTATCTTTAGTAATGTCTTTCTTACTCCAGCTTTCCGGAACAAGAGTTTGAAAAAAATCTCCCTGAACAATTTTTTTAATGGGATGTATTTTGCCATTCAGGCTGTTTTCCTTCTCTGGAAGCTGATCTATAAATTTCCAGATTTGGCTGGATCGTTTCTTAAAATACCAGGGGTAAAGCTGATTGGCGATCCAGCAACAGGGAAACACAAATCCCTCCGCGCTCACATAAAGGTTTTTTTCCTTTGAAACCCGACATTGGATTTCTGTTTGATTAAGGTAATTGTGAATGCTTCCGTACTCTTTTGAAAGTTGTTCTTCTTTTTGAAGAGATCGGTTTTGGTATTGGGCATTTTCCGGTGGTTCCAACAGATACTCCACTTCTCCCTTTTTATTAAGCACTTGTTGAGAAGTTTTGACCTGATTTTTCTGGTTGCTAAAAAATCGTCCGGTTTTCTTTACCACAAACTGATCAAAACCCATGTCTTCAGCTAGTTTTCCGGCCTCTTCCACTTGGTGTTCATTATGGCGGAATACAATATAATCCCATATCGCTTTTCCCCCGCCGGAGATGTAGCTTTCCGCGCTTTCCATGATTTTTTTAAAATTGGCTTGCCGACGATAAATGGGGAGGGTGTCTTCCAGTCCGTCAATGGCAAAATGCACCTGATCCACAACGGCGCCTAACTTTTTCCACCAGGAGGTTTTTCTGCCGGATCCGTTTGTGAACATGGACAGGTGAATGGAAGGTTGAATCTCCCTTATGAACTGGAAGATTTCCAAAGTATCCCGGGCCACCATAGGGTCTCCGTAGTTTCCACACATATAAAGCCGCTTAAGCTGTTTTAAAAAGGAGAGAGGAAAAAGGTGTTTAATGTCTTCAAGGCTTAATTCCACCAGGGGAAGTTGGGGATTGACCGCTCCACCGGAAATGTTCCTGAGACACATGGGACAGGAAACATTACATTTAGAGGTGATTTCCAGATGGACAGTTGTAATTTCAGAAAATTGATACATTTATAATGTCTGCTTAATCCCTGAGGGGGAAGTTATTTTTTTAACCGTGTGAATTTGAACACTCAAACAAAATCCTTCTTACAGAATTATACCTATATTTGTCTTTCATGGCAAAAAAGAAGATATACCCTTCTGTTTGGATTTTGAGGTTTTCCACTTACAAAAAATGAGCCTTTTATGAAAAGTGAATGCGGCTTGACACAATAGCGGCTATCAGCCGCTTTATGGTAACACGCATCTCCGAACTTTTTAACCTTATATACTTCATGAAGGGTGTAAGCTTGCTCTTGTTTAAAAAACTTCAAAATTCAAGTTGAAGGAATATCTCCTCTAGTTTAGATACTGAGTTTTTTCATGAAAGCACATCAATTTCCTTTTCTGCCGGAACGGAGTTTTTGAAAGCCATTATAACATTTATCTCCCACTACGACTCCGAATGTTCCTGATGTGACAACCGTCAGGAGTTCATAAACATCAAAATCAGTGATCCACCATGCCGCCAATGCGGCTGACAGAAAACCTACTGTGGTTTTTACCAGTTTTCGTGGGGTGTTGTTTTTTTGCAGGGTATGTTTGTTCTGAAAAACTTTATAGATTCTTTTATTTCTTTTTTTGTCAGCCATTTCAATGGGTTTTAATCCTTCATTATTTTCCTGGAAAGGTAAATTGATAAAAGTGGTTTGGGCTTCATTGATTTCACTTAGGACTTCTTCCCACTTATTTTGAGAGGTAAAGGCTTTAAAAATATCTTCTATCAAACCATAAAAAGTCTTTCCGGAAGAGGTTTTTCCGTGGATAACAGATAGGGCATCAATGGCAGACCCTTTTTTCAGCTTATCTAATTCAAGCGCCACAGACAGCAAATCTCCAGCCAGAAAAGCTTGGGTAATGGTTTTTTCTTCCAGGTTTGAAATGGAGATTCTTACTCCGGCCAAGGTGTAAGAGTTTGGTTTGGGGACTTCTCTCATGGGAAAAGACAGCAGTTGCAAGAGAGTCTGTAAATCCTGCGCAAAGCCTTTTTTGTTTTTTTTAACTGTTGCGAAACCATGAAAGATTGTTTCACCGGAAGGGGTGGCGCTTGTCATAACATCTACAAATTCCTTAAAGGAGCCTTGAAGGAGTAATCTTTTTAGTTCTTTCTGGAAAGTCTTTCTATCTCCCGTTTCAAGCGCATCAAAAATAATGACAAAAGAAGGGTGAGGTTGTGTCGCGGCCTCTACATTGCCTTTATAACAAAGGCAGGAGATTAGAAAAATGACAGCAGTCAAGTAAGTTTTTTTCATATCGTTTTATCGTTTATATAAGAGCTGCTTTTATACATTATAAAATTGTTTGTTGTTTTTTTGATAACAGGTTTCTTTTTCATGGCACAACACTCCCTTGTTTATGATTGTAAAAAGAGTATTCCTGAAATATCTTTTTATCGCAAATAAAGGCCTGAAAATTTATTTGATATGTAAATTTTTCCACCGTACTGAAAAAAAATTAAGCGGCAAAAGTCTTTTTTTGGGTGACTTTAGCTTTTTTATACCTTAATTAGTCTCATCTTCCACTCCTTTTGGCCTGGAAGGGCAATGTCATAAGGATTTGAAAAAAAAGTGATTTTTTTATGTTGACAGGTAAGAAGTTCCCCTTTATTCTGGAATTAAGTTCTTAAGGAATCACCAAAAAATAGATCAAAACTCTCAATATATTAAATCCATGTGTTTTTATGCCTGATTTTGATAAAGAAAAGACAACCGGTTCGCCCTATTCTGGAGGGAGATCTTCTTCCAGGGAGAAGAATGCTTCTTCCCGTAAAAATGGCAACAATTATAACCGGAATGGCAACTACAGCAATCGCAACGGTTATAATAAGGAGCGCCCCAAACATAATAATGGAGCCGGGGAGCGTCCTCCCGAAATATCATCCAAACCGGTGGATTTATCGGATATTAAACTCACTGCTGAAGAAAAAAAGGAACTGGAGCTTAAAAACCTTAAGTCCAAGGATATTAACTCTCTCATAAAACTGGCGCATAAATTAAAAATAGAAAGTCCCGGAGGCTTAAAGCGTCAGGATATGGTCTTTGAAATTTTGAAAAGGGCCGGACAACTGGGGGATATTTTTGGGAATGGTGTGCTGGAAATTTTACCGGATAACTATGGGTTTCTTCGTTCCCCGGATTACAACTATCTTCCCGCAGTGGATGATATTTATGTCAGTCCGGCTCAAATCCACCGATTTGGATTGAGAACAGGGGATACCATCAGCGGGACCATTCGCTCACCAAAGGAAAAGGAAAGATATTTTGCCCTTTTGAAAATTGATCAATTGAATTTTCAATCCCTGGACAAAAATAAAGACCGAAATCTTTTTGACAATTTAACTCCCCTCTATCCTGAAGAGCGTCTCAGTTTGGAATGGAAGCCTTCGGAATACACAACCCGTGTGGTGGATTTAATGGCTCCTTTGGGTAAAGGGCAAAGAGCCTTGATTGTGGCGCCGCCGAGAACGGGAAAAACAATGCTGATGCAAAATATTGCCAATGCCATTTCCACCAATCATCCGGAAGTGGCCCTCATTATCCTTTTAATTGATGAAAGGCCTGAGGAAGTAACAGACATGGCCAGAAATGTGAAAGGGGAAGTGGTGTCCTCCACTTTTGATGAGCCTCCCCATCGTCATGTTCAGTTGGCGGATATGGTGATAGAAAAAGCCAAACGGCTGGTGGAAAATAAATATGATGTTGTTATCTTATTGGATTCCATCACCCGTCTGGCCCGTGCCTACAATACGGTGATTCCTCCGTCGGGAAAGATTCTTTCCGGAGGGGTGGATTCCAATGCCCTTCATAAACCCAAGCGATTTTTTGGAGCGGCCAGAAATGTGGAAGAAGGGGGAAGCCTGACAATTATTGCCACGGCTCTTGTGGATACGGGTTCGCGTATGGATGAGGTTATTTTTGAAGAATTTAAGGGAACAGGAAATTCAGAGATACATTTAGACAGGAAGCTCATGGAAAAACGGATTTTCCCTTGCATGGATATCAATAAATCCGGAACACGAAAAGAGGATCTCCTGGTTCCGAAGGAAGATTTAAACCGCCTTTTTATTTTAAGGAAAGTCCTTTCTCCCATGAATGTTGTGGATAGCATTCAATTTCTACTGGATAAGCTCAAATCCGCTAAAACCAATAAAGATTTTATGAACAATATGAGTAATTAAAGCCGGTTTGAATTTTTCGGAAAAGGGCATTTTCGTATGAAATCAGGCCTAGGTAGCGGAAAATTGCTCTCATTTTTGATGCTCATAAAATTTATCATGTTTTTACTTATTAGAACGGTTGAAAGAGTATTTCAACTTTTTTCAAGAGCACGATAAAAACCACTAGATCCAGATCCACCCACTCTTTCTATTTGTTTTTCATCTTTTAATTTGCGAATTATTCTACCCATTGCCTTTTCTGACACTCTCATATTTTCCGCCAGCTCTTTTATTGTTATCCCCTTATGTTTTTTAATTAACTCCACGACTTTTTTTGCTTTCTTCTTTCTATTTTCTTCTTCCTGTTTTCTATGTTCTTCCAAGCTAAGGGGGGTTTCTCCTTCTTCAAGAATACGATAAAAGCCATCATTTGTGCTTCCCCCCACTCTCTCTATTCGTTCTTTATCTTTTAATTCGGCAATCATTTTACTTATTAATCCCTCTGACACTTCAATATTTTCTGCCAGTTCTCTGATTGTTATTCCTTTATATTTTCCAATCAACTCCACGATTCTTTCTTTTTTTTGTTCTCTCTGTTTTCTTCTTTCCGTTTTCTGGTTTTGTTGTTCTTCCAAGCTAGAGGGGATTTCTCCTTCTTCAAGAATACGATAAAAATCATTATATTCTCTTCCTGAAGCTCTCTCTATTCGTCCTTCATTTTTTAATTCGTGAATTAGGGTATTTATTAGCTTTTCTGATACTCCAATAATTTCCATTAGTTGTATTATTGTTATCCCCTTATGTTTTCCAATCAACTCCACGACTTTTTCTTTTCTTTCTTTTCTTATTTCTAAAAGTATTTTATGTACTGTGCTTGTTGGTTCATTGATGTTTTTCGCCAGTTCTTTCCTGTTTATACGCGGATTTTCTCTTAACAACCTCAAAACCTCTTCTTTTTTTTGTCTAAAGAGAGAGGGGTCACATTCTTCCTTTGCCGCTTGAGATACAGGGGACAGGCTCATAAAGAGCAAGCCCCATAAAATGAGAAGTTTTTCCTTTTTCATATTAATTTCCTAAATTTCCCCTTCTTTCTAAAGGCCCTAATGTTTGTCTTTCATTAGCTTAAAAAAGAAAAAATTTCAATTTCTTTACAGGAAAAGAGAAAAAAATTCACTCTTTTAGGAAAATCTTACTATTGTTCTGTTTAAGCAGGGCAATAATCAATTAAAATTTCTTATTAAATTGGTGTATCTTGGTTTTTATGAAGGTTTATATCAGTGGGAAAGCGACTAGAGGATTTGAAAAGAGGAGTTGTAGATAGTAATCAGCTAAAACCAACAAGGGTTTTATGAATAGTATGAGTAACTAAATATTGATTTGAACCTCTGTTGAGAAGTAATATCTCCAGATCGGATTCAGTTAGTACGCAGGTGAGAGAAAAGTTATTTTTGGGATTTTAATTTAGTCATAAAAAAAGCGCCTTATAATAGGAACCATCGTTTTCAATCACTCTCATCACTTTCTGTTCAAGTTCTAATTCGGTAATTATTTTATATATACTGTGGTTTCTGACCAACCTATAATTTTAACTATATCTTCTATCTTTATAGGTTCAGAATATCTAATTAAATTCAAAACCTTTTATTTAGCCGGAAGAGTGTTCTCCTGTAGAAACCACATCCAATGAATTCCGTATTTTCTCACTCTTATCACTTTCTGTTCCTGTTCTAACTCGGCAACTAGTTGATATACTCTGGATTCTGGCCAATCTGTAATTTTAATTAAGTCTTTTACTGTTATATGCCCACTATCTCTAATCAAAGCGAAGACCCTTTCTTTTCTCTGTTTTTTTTGTTCCTCGCGGCTAACAGGAGTTTCTCCTTTTTTAAAAACAGAATAGAAAGTATTAGGGCCTCTAAACACTCTTATTACTTTCTGTTCCTGTATTAATTCGGTAATTATTTGATATATTATGTATTCTGACCAACCTGTAATTCTAACTAGGATTCCTCTTCCTATATCTCTCTCTTCATTATCTCTAATCAAAGCGAAGACCTTCTCTTTCCTCCTCTCTCTCAACTCAATACCTCTTCCCCTGTGTGTTTGCTCCTCTTGTTCTGCTGTTTGAAAGTCTCTTCTTTTCTCTATCCACCAAATCCTATGAGTTTGTTCCTCTTGTTCTGCTGTTTGAAAAAGGAAAGGGTTACATTCTTCCTTCACCGCTTGAGATACAGGGGACAGGCTCATAAAGAGCAAACCCCATAAAATAAGAATTTTTTTCTTTTTCATATCCATCTTCTAAATTTCCTCTCTTCCTCTCTCTTTCTGAAGGTTCTTACATATAGATTCTGTCTTTCATTATCTTAAGAAAGAAAGAGTGTCAATGTCTTTACAGGAAAAGAGAAAAAAATTCACTCTTTTAGGAAAGTTTTACTGTTGCTTTGTTTAAGTCGGGCAATAATCAATTAAAATTTCTTATTAAATTGGTGTATCTTGGTTTTTATGAAGGTTTATATCAGCCCTTATCAACTGGAATTTAAGAATAGATCCAGCTTTCTTCAGGGCGTCTTACTCTTGTTTGAGTTTCAGCCGGATTTGAAGGGTTATGCGGATTTTCTTCCCTGGCCTCGGTTTGGGGAGAAGTCACTGGAAAAGCAGTTGGAGGATTTTAGAAAGGGAAAAGAAAGCGCTCGTCTTTCTCAATTAAAAAAGATCGCTCTTTGTGATGCTCTGGCCCGAAAAGAAAACCGAAGTTTGTTTTATGGCTTGAAAATTCCTGACAGCCATTTCCTGATTGAGGATGTCAGCTCTTTTTCCCATTGGGAGCAGGTGGAGGAGGCAGGCTACCGGATTATAAAAGTAAAAGTTCAGCCCAAAGGATTTCAAAACCAAATTAAAAAATTACAAGAAGGTAGCCAGGCTCTTCCTCACTGCCGCTGGCGATTGGATTTAAATGGCTCTCTCAGGT
>JAPOOY010000173.1 GCA_026713205.1 Bdellovibrionales bacterium | reverse complement strand
TCAAATCAATTTTTTTGCACCGGTCTATATTTTTTCATCACTTGCCATAACAAAGCAAACAGTTATAAAGATATACTCATCGTGTTTGAAGTGTGAGCTTTTCTGTTAGAGGCAAAATGCTCTCTTCATGAGCTTAAAGGGGCTAAAAGTGAGCACGAACTTGATACAAAAGCGGTTTTAAGTCGCTTTGTGGCAAAACACCTATCTGAACTTTTAGACCCTTTAAGCTCATGAAGAGAATCAGATATTCTCTCTTATAGGAAAAACCAACAAAATCAAATGAGGGGAAAATAACAATGCTCTATTTAGAGAATTTAAAGAAAATTTATAATAACAACAAAGTCAAAGCTGTTGATATCAAAGAGCTTAGGGTGGAAAAAGCGGGTATTGTCTGCCTGGTCGGGCCCAGTGGCTGTGGTAAAACAACGACTTTAAAGATGATAAATCGCCTTATTGAACCCAGTGAGGGGATTATTGAGATTAACGGCGTTAGAAGTGATCAAACGCATCCCGTTTCCTGGAGAAGAAAAATCGGTTATGTAATTCAAAAAATAGGGCTTTTCCCCCATTTAACAGTTATGCAGAACATTTCTCTATTATCCCGTGTTTTAAAAAGAGATCGGGTATTTATAGAAAAAAGAGTTCACGAGCTTTTAGAACTCGTGGGTTTAAATCCTGAACAGTACAAAAAACGCTATCCTAAGGAGTTAAGCGGAGGGCAGAGGCAGAGAGTGGGGATAGCCCGGGCTTTGATGGAGGACCCGCCTTTGCTTTTGATGGATGAGCCTTTTGGAGCTTTGGATTCCATCACAGCCTCTTCTTTAAGAGAGGAATTTAAAAATCTCAACCAAACACTCAAGAAAACAATCATCATGGTGACTCATAATTTATCAGAAGCTTTTGAGATGGGGGATGAGGTTGTTTTAATGCAAAGAGGCTCTATTGTTCAGCAGGGGAGTTGGGAGGATTTTAAAAATTCTCCGGCTAATTCATTTGTAAAAGAGTTTTTTAATGCAAAACTATAAAAGTCTTTTTTTTATTATCTCTTTCTTTTTTCTTAAAGGGAGTTTGGTTGTTGCGGATGAAGGTGACAGACAGCTTACTGTTGGCTCTAAAATTTTTACGGAAAACATTCTTTTAGCGGAGATGCTCTCCCTTCTTTTGGAAGAAAAATATAATTTTAAGATCACCCGAAAATTCAATATGGGAGGGACAAAACTCGTTTTTGATTCTCTTAAAAATGGACATATAGATATTTATCCTGAGTACACAGGGACAGGTTATACCATGTTGTTAAAAAGGGAGGGGGAAACCAATCCTAAAAAAACTTATCGTATTGTGAAAACAGAATTTCTAAAAAAATTTCAACTGATTTGGTCTCTCCCTTTGGGTTTTGAAAATACCTATGCTCTGGCCGTTCAGGAAAAAGACAGCCGTTTTAAAAAAATTAACTCTATCAGCCAATTGAAAGGGCGCATTAGCTCTTTTCGTTTGGGTATGGGGCATGAATTTGTTGAGAGAAAAGATGGTTTTAATAATTTCTCCAAAAAATATCATTTGCATTTTTCAAAAGATCAGGTGGTCACAATGAATCCGGCTTTAATGTACTCCGCTTTGAACAATCAGGAAGTGGATATGATTATGGCTTATTCCACAGATGGCCGTATTCAGGCTTTTAAATTAAAAACACTTAAAGATGACAAATCCTTTTTCCCTTCTTATGAAGCGGCTTATTTAACCAGACAGGATATTTTTGAAAAGTGGCCGGAAGTGCAGAAGGCCTTTGCTCATTTGGAAAACAGCATTGCTGAAAAAGAAATGATCTCTTTAAATAATCAGGTGGATCAATTGGATTATGGAATCACTCAAACGGCCAGAAATTTTTTGGTTACAGAAAAACTTTTAGTTGATAACGGACATAAACTCCAAGCTGTGTCCCTTTTTAATTATTATCTTTCTAAAAAGAGATATTTTTTTAAAATTCTTGTGGAGCATTTGATTTTGGTTTTTGTCTCTTTATTTTTTGCTTTACTTTTTTCCATACCTATGGGGATTTGGGCTGTTCGTAACTCTAAAGTGGAGAAGGTTGTTTTTTCTATTGTAAATACTTTACAGACGGTTCCAAGTATAGCCCTTTTGGGTCTTTTAATACCTTTCTTGGGTATTGGTTTTGCGCCTGCCGTTACAGCTTTATTTTTGTATTCCCTTTTGCCTTTAATACGCAACACTTTTGAAGGCATTCGCAATGTGGAAGGCAGTTATATTGAAGCATCGGCTGGTATTGGCTTAACAGCTTGGCAGATTCTTGTTTTTGTTCAAATGCCTTTGGCTTTGCCTGTTATTCTGGCAGGAGTGAGAACGGCAACCGTTATTGTTGTGGGAATGGCGACCTTGGCCGCTTATATAGGGGCGGGAGGCTTGGGGGATCCTATTTTTCGCGGGATAGCCACTTTGGATTCCAGATTGATTTTTCTGGGAGCTGTTCCGGCCTGTCTTTTAGCTGTGATTTTGGATGTGGGAATTGGGTTTTTGGAAAAATTAGTGATCTCCAAAGGCTTGAAGCTGGAACAAAATATAGATCATATTGAGCTGCAGTGATTTGTGCTCCTCCGGTTTGAAATTTGAGTTTTTCCATTTACATAAAGTTAGCCCTTCATTAAGAGAATAGAGAGGTCAAAAGTGAGTTCGGCTTTGACACAGATGCGACCAAAGGTCGCTCTGTGGCAAAACGCATGTTTGAACTTTTGACCTCTCTATTCTCTTAATGAAGGGTGTAAGTATTCTTTTATCTGAAAAACTCAAATTTCAAACCGGACCAGCATAGCAAACGGTAAATTATAAAACAAAGCCAGCTATCCAGGCTATGCCGAACAGACTATACAGCAGAGACATAAAGAATAAATACCTGTTATAAAGAGGGGAGGGAGGAGTGACAGCAATAAAATAAATTAAAACGGCGGAAAGGGGCAGCGTACAAAAAGACAGCGCTCCCGCTTTTGGATGAGTATCCAACCAGTAAAAACAAAATAAATAAATCAGAAGTTGCGTGACCGCTAATCCCAAGAGACCCCACTCTCTTCCATATAAAGTGACCAGATTTTTTCTGCCGGCTGATCGATCCTCTTTTTCATCTCTCAGGTAATTTACTAACAAGATAGACAAGGCCCAAAATCCACATTGAAGACCTAAATAAATAAGGGAGCTGTCCCATTCCAGTGTTTGAATATAGTAAGTGCCGCCCACCGCCCCTAATCCAAAAAACAAAATAACAAACAGTTCACTGGCGCCTTTATCTGCCATAGCAAAAGAGGAGCCTGAGTAAAGATAAGTCAGGAGACAGGAGACTAAACCCAAAGCCAGAATTGGCCAGCCTCCGCTTATAATCAGAGGGAGAGCGATTATACAGGCCAGAAAAAGGGAGATAAATCCAAAGGACATCACTTGCTTCTGAGAGAATCGCTCTTGAGCGGTCAAGCGTGGAGGACCTTTTCGTCCCTCTTGATCCACTCCTTTTTTAAAATCCAGCACATCATTAAAGAAGTTCACTGCACATTGAATAAATCCCCCTGAAAGAAGGGTAAAAATAAAAAGATTTTTATCAAAAACTCCCCGATGGTAAAAAGCCCATACGGTGGCCATCAGCACAGGGACACCCACAGCGGGCAAAGTGATCAGCCTTGCACCCTGTGCAAAGGCTTTTATAAGAGTCATTCCTGATTTAAAGAGTTGGTATAAAGACATGGGTTAGATTAGGGGTAACGGGGAAAGGAGGAAAAATCCGGTTCTCGTTTTTCCAAAAAAGCTTTTTGTCCCTCTTTAGCCTCTTCACTGAGGTAATAAAGAAGGGTGGCATTGCCAGCAAAGTCCAACAGTCCCATCTGGCCGTCGCAATCTGCATTCATGGCGTATTTCAGACATCTTAGGGCCATAGGGGAGTGTTTTAAAATTTCCCGACACCATTTTAAGGTTTCCTTCTCCAAATCTTTTAAGGGAACAACAGCATTTACTAATCCCATTTTTAAGGCGTTTTCGGCTGAGTATTGGCGGCAGAGGAACCATATTTCCCTTGCTTTTTTTTGCCCCACAATTCGCGAAAGATAGCTGCTACCCAATCCTCCATCAAAGGAACCCACCTTGGGGCCTGTTTGTCCAAATCGGGAATTGTCTGCGGCAATGGTCAAATCACATACAATATGAAGGACATGGCCTCCCCCCACGGCAAAACCAGCCACGCTGGCAATCACCGGTTTTGGCAGGGATCGAATCTGTTTATGAACATCCAGAATGTTTAGTCGGGGGACGCCTTTATCATCCACATATCCCCCGTCTCCACGGATTTTCTGATCCCCTCCCGCGCAAAAGGCCTTATCTCCCTGGCCTCTTAGGATGACCACTCCAATATCCGTTTCCTCTCGGCAGATATCAAAAGCGGATTTCATTTCTTTCACTGTGAGGGGGCGAAAAGCGTTTCTGACTTCAGGACGGTTGATAGTGACCCGAGCCACTCCATCTGAAGTTTTTTCAAATATAATATCCTGAAAAGAATGAATGGCCTTCCAACTTTCACTCATGGGATTTTTTATCTGTATCTTTTGTTTGATTGGATTCCTCTTCCAGTTTCGTGGGGGGCGATGGAACTTGGGGAGGGCAAAAGAGACGCTTCACATAGCCGCTGGCTTCAAACCATTTTTGCAACTGCTCACTTGTAATGTTTGATGAGGGAAGTATCAATTCAGCATCCTTTGAGATGGTAATGGTACTTTAAAATGCTCAAACCCATAAGGCAAGCT
>JAPOOY010000165.1 GCA_026713205.1 Bdellovibrionales bacterium | reverse complement strand
CCTTTAAAGTCTCTTTTTCCCAGTCCTTGCAGACTGTTTGTAAAAACAGGGGAGAGTCTGGCGGGCTTTCTTTTTCCGCTGTTATTTCCGTTTCTCCATAAATCCCAATGGCGCTGGCATTGATAAAAAAATCAGGAGGATGGGAAAGTTGAGACAGGCTTTGCACAAGATTTTTTGTTCCTGTAATACGGGACTGGTAAATAGTTTTTTTTACGGATTTCCTCCAGGGCCAATGAAAAATAGACTCTCCGGCCAGATTGATCACACCCCATTTTTCCTTTTGCTCAGGGACCGCTTCTTTTGGCAAAGAGTTTGACAGCGCATTCCACTGAAATACCTCACAGGGCCAGGGGATTTTATTTTTTGCTTTTTCCGGCCTTCGGGTGAGGAGGTGAACTTGATGCCCGGCCTCCGTGAGCCTTTGTCCCAACGCCTTTCCGATAAGTCCGGTTCCTCCGGTTAAAACAATCAACATAAAGCAATCCTCAAAGGATATATTACTGGAATTTTTGAGATTGTTCTATGAAAAGAGGTTTTATACCGATCGGGATTGAATTTTTCCGGTTTTTATTTAAGAGACATAGCCCTGTGTAACAGACTATAGGGGTCAAAAATGAGCACGAATTTGACACAGAAGCGGCTGAAAGTCGCACTAAAGCAAAACGCAGGACTGAATTTTTGGCCCCTATAGTCTGTTATAAAGGGTGTAAGTTTTTTTTCTTATGAAGAACCGGAAACTTTCAAACCGGAGGAGTATAGGCGCCGGTGTTGTTTGAAAAGTTACACGGCATTTTCAGGGGATATTTCAATGTTTACCGGTTTTTTGGGAGAATCAGAGAGATCAATACTTGCCCCTAAAGTTTGCAGTTTGCCATGAAGATTGTCATAACCCCTGATTAAATGATGGGTGCCAAAAACGGAGGTTTCCCCTTCCGCAGCCAGACCGGCCAAAACCAATCCCGCGCCCGCTCTCAGGTCTGTTGCTTCCACATTGGCCCCTTTTAAAAGAGTAGGGCCTTTAATGTGAGCCGTTTGATTTGTGACTTCAATGTCCGCTTTTAATCGTTTGAGTTCAGAGATATGCCGAAACCGGTTTTCAAAAACAGTTTCCTCTACGGAGGAAAGCCCTTCCAGTTGAGTCATGAGGGCCATAAACTGAGCCTGTAGATCCGTTGGGAAACCCGGATAATAATGGGTTTTTATGTGGACGCTTTTCCGAACGGAGGATTTTTTTAAAGCAATATGTGTCTCGCCTGTTTCTATAATAAAGCCACATTCCTTTAATTTGTTGAGGAGAACTGTGAGGTGTTTCGGTTCGCAATTTTTGACGGTGACTTCCCCCTTTGTAATAGCGCCGGCCATCAAAAGGGTTCCGGCTTCAATACGATCCGGTATGACGGAGTGGGAAGGGGGTGGTGTGAGTTTTTCCACTCCCTCTATTAAAAGTTCTCTTGGCGCTGTCTGTTTGATGAGGGCGCTCATTTTTTTCAGATAGGAGATGAGATCAAAAATTTCCGGTTCCAGGGCGATATTTTGAAGTCTGGTTTTTCCCTCCGCCAGTACGGCTGCCATGAGGAGGTTTTCCGTTCCTCCAACGGAAGGGAGTTTTAAGGTGATCTCCGATCCCTTCAAGCCCTTTTCCGTTTTTGCGTAAATCAGGTTATCTTTGATTTCCAGGGAGGCCCCTAACTTTCTTAAACCTTCCAAATGCAAATCCACAGGTCTTTTTCCAATAACACAGCCACCGGGGAGGGGAAGCTGTACTTCATTTCCTCGTGCCAGAAGAGGGCCGAGACATAAAATCCCCGCTCTCATTTTTTTAACAGCGGAGGGGTCGGGACATTTCCCCAGTTCAGGGGGAGTGATAACACGAAGGCGGGGGCCTTCCTGTTTTGTAAAAAGGCCCAGGGAAGTTAAAATATCCCCGGCCATTGTGACATCTGTCAAACAGGGGACATTGTGAAATTCATGCTCTCCTTCCGCCAACAAAGTGGAGAACAGAAGGGGCAAAACGGAGTTTTTAGCTCCTGATACACAGACTTCACCATAAAGAGGCTGTCCGCCTTTTATGTTTAAAGAGGGAGAAGTTATTTTTTCGTGCATACAGCCACCCGATCCCAACCTTGAAGGTCTTTATAAATTTTATAGCTCTTAAGTTGATTTTTTTCATCCAGAAAATTTCTGACTTTTTTGTTTTGTGAATAACCCAACTCAAAAATATAAACCCCGCCGGATTGGAGAAGCTCCATAGCTTTTGAAAACCAGGAGTAAATATGGGCTAATCCTTCTTGGTCAGAGAAAAGAGCCGCCGGGGGTTCAAATTGTTTTACAAAACCCTCCAGTTGCTCGTCATTTTGATCCACATAGGGAGGATTGGCGACAATGACATTCGGTTTTCCTCTCAAAAAAAGCTCCACCTGTTCCAAAGTCAAAAGATGCACATCCTGGTTTAAAAGTTTTACTTTTTGATTCAATTTCCATTCCCTATGATTCTTTTTTAAGTAAGTGTAGGCTAAAGAGTCCGATTCCACAGCAATAAACCGACTGTCCGGCCTTTCCAGGGTAAGGCTTAAGGCCAAACATCCCGATCCTGATCCAAAATCCACACCTTTTAATGGTTCTTGTAAATTTAAAGCCGCTTCCATCAGGCCCTCCGTTTCCGGACGGGGAATAAAAACTCCCGCCCCCACATAAAACCGCCTTTTGAAAAACTCCTTTTCTCCGGTGATGTAGGCTATGGGAAAGCCTTTTTTTCTGAGTTGAATTTTTTTTAAAAACTCCTTTTGTGAATCAGGGCTCAAAATCTGGTTTTCCTTAAAATGGAGTGCCGTTAAGGGAACATTTAAAACGGAACTAAGCAGGTATTGACTCTCAAACAGAGGATTGGAAGTCACCTCTTTTAATTCCTTACATCCTTTTTCAAGCCATTGCGCTGTATTCATTTCAGATTTTTTTGAAAGACCTTTCATAAGTTTGTACCGATTGTATTTAAAACCTCAGTTATCTTATACCAATCGTGTTCAAAATTTCATCCTGGAGTTTTTATTATTTAATACCATATTGTTAGATATACTCCTCCGGTTTGAAAATTTCCGATTTTATAAGAAAAAATGCTTACACCCTTTATAACAGACTCTAGGGGTCAAAAATTCAAACATGCGTTTTGCTTTAGTGCGACTTTCAGCCGCACCTGTGTCAAAGCCGAACTCATTTTTGACCCCTAGAGTCTGTTATAAAGGGCTTATGTCTCTTAAATAAAAACCGGAAAATTTCAAACACGATCAGTATAATTTGGTCTGTCTTTTCTCCTGTTGAAATTTAATTTTCTGTTGCAATCAAGCGAGGTAAGCCCTCCATGAGTGTATTTTCATGAAGGGCTCATAAATATTTATTCACAATGAGAGAAATCCAAGGGAAGACCATTAAAAATAATTTGTGCAGTTAGGTTTCCTTTGGATTGAAAATAGTTTGATGAGAGTTTTCTTATTTTTCCAGAATATATAACATCAACCTTACAGAGAGGATCAGGTAGAGTTGGACACCAATCATCGCTATAAGGACCTGCCCAATTATAAACATAAGTAAATTTTAGGTCCTTTCTATCCCAAAAAGTATCTGTTAATGTTGGATCATCCTCTTTTTCAAAATCGTTGGAGTCAAAAATACTACTTATTATATCAATCATTGATTCTTGTTTTTGTGTCATCCGAAGGATTTGAGGAAGAGGACTGAAAGGCTTTGAGTCAAGGGGGGTATATCCTGAACTTGCAAAGACTGTAATCTTTGATCCGGAAAATTCAAGATTTCCCTTTAAATGATCATCTATAAAATCACACACTGCTTCATCAGTTCTAGCTAGTATCTTGTCTTCTTCATCTTGAGCGTTAGCTTTTTTAGCATCTTCATCGGCTGTAGCTTTTTTGGCATCTTCATCGGCTGTAGCTTTTTTGGCATCTTCATCGGCTGTAGCTTTTTTAGCGTCTTCATCGGCTGTAGCTTTTTTGGCATCTTCATCGGCTGTAGCTTTTTTAGCATCTTCATCGGCTGTAGCTTTTTTAGCGTCTTCATCGGCTGTAGCTTTTTTG
>JAPOOY010000005.1 GCA_026713205.1 Bdellovibrionales bacterium | reverse complement strand
TTCGTTAATACTGATAAAATCCGCTAAAGGTAATTTCCAGAAGATTTGAGATCGACGGGAAATATTAAGCTTCTTATAAACATTAGTCAGATGAAATTTTACAGTTTTTTCAGCCACACATAAGTCGTGAGCCACTTCACGGTTTGTGGAGCCTTCCAACACCAGCATAACAACTTCAATTTCTCTTTTTGAAAGGTTTTTCTTGAGGAGATCTTTTCTTAGGAATTTTTTACTGTCTTCTGAGAATGATTGCATTGCTTTCCCTCCATGGATTAACAATTTTATTAAAACAGCACCGGATTTAACTCACAAGTATAATATGGCAATCCGAACTTTTCTTAGCCTAAGGTCTTGGAGAGATTTTGTCAAGAATAAAGTTTCTTTTTTAAGTCTTTTTGCCACCTTAAGATTTGATTCATAGCGTCTAAAGGGGTGACTTCATTTAAAGAGTATTTAGAAATTTCTTTTTCAATTTCTGAAAGAGATTGATTTAAGGAATTTTCTTTCTTGGAAGGAACTCCGGTTGCTTGTGATTTGCTTTGATTAAAATCAGATTTCATAGCGCCTGTAGGAAATGAAGAAACTTTATTTTTCTGAATATAAGAATCCTGTTTTGGAAATAAATTCATTTGTTCTGAAGAAGTTTTTTGCTCTTTACTGGATTCATATTTTTGTAAAAACATTTCCGCTTCCCGAATAACAGAAGGAGGAAGACCTGCCAAACGGGCCACTTGAATACCATAAGATTTGTTAGCTGGACCTTTGGACAGGGTATAAAGAAAATGAATCTCTCCCTCTTTCTCTTCAATATTCATAGAGCCGTTGTGAATGGAGGGATGGTGTTCCGATAAAGCTGTCAGCTCATGGTAATGAGTGGCGGAAAGTAAGATAGATTTTTTTTCAGTTGTTAAAAATTCCAGAATGGCTCGTGCCAGACTCATGCCGTCAAAAGTGGCTGTTCCCCGACCTATTTCATCTAATATCACAAGACTTCTTCCATCTGCTTGCTCTAAAATCTCCGCCATCTCGTTCATTTCCACCATAAAAGTGGAAAGCCCTCGGGATAATGAGTCATTTGCTCCGATGCGTGTGAACAATTTATGAAATACAGGAAGGACTGCTTTGTCTGCCGGTACAAAAGAGCCACTTTGTGCCAGTAAAACAGTAAGAGCGACTCCACGCATGAGAGTGCTTTTTCCTGCCATGTTAGGGCCTGTTAGAATCAAAGTTTCCCCGAGATTCATTTCCACTGTATTTGGCACAAAAGAGCCAAAGGAGTTTCTTTCTAAAACCGGATGGCGGTTATTTACTAAATAGAGTTTATCTCCAAAGGAAGGGCGGACATATTTATTTTCAATGGCGGAAAAAGCCAGGGAACTGAAAACATCTATTTGATTCCAGTGGTGACATAATTTTAAAAGAGAAGGGAGGTGATTTAAAATTTCCTGGCGTAAAGATTGAAAGATTTCCTGTTCTATTTGTATCTGGCGGGCCCGGGCGGATAACACTTTTCCTTCCAGAGTTTGAAGTTCCGGGGTGATATATCTTTCCGCGTGAACCAAAGTTTGTTTTCGGTTATAGGAAGAAGGGACTTTGTGGCTATGAGCTTTGGTGATTTCAATATAATATCCAAAAACATTATTGTAACGGATTTTTAAGGAGGGAATTCCTGTTTTTTTCCTCTCCGCTTGTTCCATAGCGCTCAGAAGGGATTGGACATCACGAGTCATATTTATACATTCATCCAAGTCGGGACGCACACCTTTATTAATCACTCCTCCCTCTTTAAAACTGATAGGGGTTGAGGGTTGAATGGTGCGAAAGATTTGATTTTTTAATTTTTCAGCTTGTTTTGTTTCCTCATGGAAGGGATTGGTTTTTATTAAAGCGTGCAATTGGAGTCCGGAAGACAACACTTCTCCCACAGACAGAATATCCCGTCCATGACAGTGGGAGTGAGTGATTTTTCCCAATTTGCGCTCTCCATCTCCCAAAGAAGACAGGGTTTTTTGGACAGTATCCAGAAGTGCGGGACGGGCGATCCACCAATCTATTTTATCCCACCGGGCACAGATTTCTTTTTGATTTTTTAAGGGGAATTGAAGATATTTTTTTAATTGCCGTGCACCGCCGGGAGTCTTTGTTCTGTTTATAGTTGTGAAAAGGCTATCTTTAGAAGAGCCTTCATAGCTTTTAAATGTTTCCAAATGTTCATGAAGGCGGGATGAGCAATACATTTCTGTTTTCATATTGCGGTATTCAAAATTATT
>JAPOOY010000238.1 GCA_026713205.1 Bdellovibrionales bacterium | reverse complement strand
TGAATTTTCGGGAATTATATACCTGATGCCGCAAATAAAAGAAAGCCAAAGCTTTGAATGGCAAGAGGAGATGATCTCCATTGAATTTGCTTTTAAGAAATTATAATTTGACTTAAGTCCCCATTTTCTTAAATGCGGCTTTAGGTATATAATTCCCGAAATTTCAAACCCAATCGGTATAAACCTGCCCTTCATGGAGAGAAAAGGGTTCAAAATTCAGTATTAATCAGCATCAATCAGTATATTATAATGGACAAGTCAGGGATTATTCGTCACTCTTTTAAAAAGGAGGTGTATTATGGTGGACAATCTTTATTCCCTGGTTGAGGTGGTTTTAGGCTCCTCTTTACTTCTTTGGGGGATGGCTCTTGTTATTCATGTGAAATCAGCTCAGGCTGTGGTTGATTTTATAGTAAATGATGAAACCTCCTTTACGCTGACCTACATTATGGCCGCTGTGTTTTTATCCTGGGGATTGGCTATTATTTGGATTCATAATGAGTGGGTTTTTGATTTTCCGGTTATTGTCACTCTCATTGGCTGGCTTTGGACAATTAAGTGTTTTCTCTGGTTGGTCATTCCCGGACCTCTTAGAAAAGGGCTGAAAATTCTGTACCCGATTTTAAAGAATCATTGGTTTCTCCGTGGATACGGCGCTTTTATTGCTGTTTTAGGAGCTTTAATTATTTTCTCTTATGTTAATGGCGGCTCTTTACTGTAAATAATTCGTGAAGCCAATTCATAGGGCTGCTGGTTAGATTTTCATGTTTTTCAAATGAAAGAATAAGTCTCTTCTGTAGAAGATAGAGGGGGCTTAATTTTCTTTGAACAAAAACCCGAAAATTCAAACTTAAGAAGCGCATGCGTTTCTTGAATATCTCAGAAAAGTAGTGTTTATTCAGTAGCGTAAGGGTAAGAAATGATATTTGAAATCCTGGTTCTTTTTCTTGGAATTTTTATTGTAGGGCTGGCGGTAGCTTTTGCTATTTTTTTAAAAAAAAATAGAGACTCGGCTTCTTCCAATGTTGTCACTCAGTTGAAGGCGGAAAATGTCTTTCTTAGAAAAGACAAGCAGGACTTGTTTTCTGAGGGAAAAAAGAAGGAGGAGCGTATTCTCCAAATGACAGAAACCCTGTCTCGTTTGGAAACGGAAAAAGAACTTGCGAATAAAGTTTTAGCTGATCAACAGAAAAACTTTGAAGAAGTAAAACAGAAATTTCATTGGAATTTGAAAAACTCACTCAAAATCTTTTGGAGGAAAAAGCAAAAATCTATAAAACCCGTTCAGAGGAATCGCTGAACGCCATTTTGTCGCCACTAAAGACAAAGATTATGGATTTTCAAAAACAAGTGGCGGATTGCTATGAAAGGGAAGGAAGAGAGAGACATTCCCTGGAAGCCACAGTTAAGGAATTGCAAAAGGCTCATCAAAACGCTTTACAGGAAACAGCTCGCTTGACAGAAGCTCTTAAGGGAAGCTCTAAAGTTCAGGGGGATTGGGGGGAAGTGGTTTTGGAGAGGATTTTGGAGGATTCCGGACTGCGAAAAGATGAAGAATTCATTCTTCAGGGAAAGGGCTTGGAGCTTAAAACGGATGAAGGAAACAGATTAAAACCGGATGTCGTCGTTCGTTTGCCGGAGGAGCGGCATATTGTTATTGATTCCAAAGTGTCACTTATTCATTACCATGAATATATGAAGGCAAACACACAAGAGGAAAAAGAAAAGTGGGCCGGTCAGATGATACAAGCTCTTTCCCAACATATTAACAGCCTTTCTGAAAAGTCCTATTCCGTTTCCGATAAACTGATTGCGCCTGATTTTACTTTTATGTTTATTCCCCTGGAGGGGGTTTTTTCCCTTGTGCTTCATTTGGAACAGGCTTTATTTGAAAAAGCCTGGAATAAGCACATTGTTATTGTGACTCCCACCACTCTTTTGGCATCCCTTAGAACAGTGGCTTCCATTTGGAAAATGGACAGGCAAAATAAAAACGCCAAGAAAATTGCTTCAGAGAGCGGGAAAATGTACGACAAGCTGGTAGGCTTTGTTAATGATATGAAAAATATTGGACGAGGACTTGAAATGGCGGAAAAAAGTTACACGGAAGCGTTTAATAAATTAAAACATGGAAGAGGGAACCTGCTCGGGCGCGCGGAAAAGATTAAGAAGCTTGGCGCGGCTTCCAGCAAAGATCTGTCTTTGGAAGTTCAACCGAACTCGGAAGAAGCATAGATATATTGGTCCGGTTTCAGTTTTTCGGTTTTTCAAATGAAAGAATACTTACCCCCTCCATTAAGGGAAGAAAGGGGCTAAAAGTGAGTTCGGCTTTGACACAGTAGCGACCAAAGGTCGCTCTGTGGCAAAACGCATGTCTGATAAATGGAAAAGGAGGTCTCCCTGGTGATTCAAACCCTGAGATAGGTAAGGATCATCTTTTTACAACCACTTAAAAAGGAGGAGACCCCCATGTATGAACATTATATAGCCCTGGATTGG
>JAPOOY010000006.1 GCA_026713205.1 Bdellovibrionales bacterium | reverse complement strand
TTTCAAACACGATTGGTATATTGTAAAATAGCTGGAAAAAATTTCCTTCATTATGTTATAAAGTCACCGCATGCGCTCCAAAAAAAAACAAAAAAAAATCCGAAAACCGGATGAAATTATTCCGGCACAAAAACCAAGTCTTCCCGTATTAAAAAAAAAGACACCGATTGCCCCTGTTTTAGACAAAACCACAGCTCTTCAATCCTATTTAAGCCGTCTGACCCGATACCCCCTCTTAACAAAGGAGGAGGAATATAAACTAACCGTTCAATTTTATGAAACCAGGGACTCCAAAATCGCGGAGCAGTTGATCCAGTCCAATCTTCGTTTTGTGGTTAAAGTGGCGAGAGAATACAGCCGGTTCAGCTCCAGGATTATGGACTTAATTCAAGAGGGCAATATAGGTCTTGTCCGCGCTGTGCAGGAATTTAATCCTTATAAGGGAGTTCGTCTCATCACTTATGCCGTCTGGTGGATCCGAGGCTATATTCAGGAGTATTTAATTCGCCACCACTCTATTGTCCATATTGGCACAAGTAAAAAGCAAAGAAAGCTCTTTTATCTTCTTCAAAGAGAGAAGGAAAAGCTGGAAAACTTACAGGAAACGAAGCTTCTTCCCGCTTTGGCCGGACAAACCAACACTTCCATCAAAGAAGTGGAAAAACTTAAACAAACCGTTCTACAAAAAGATGTGAGTCTGGATCAACCTGTCTTGCGGGGAAGTTTGTTGGATTTGCAGAAAAAGGAAGATGAGAATATGGAGGAAACCTTTTCCGATCTTCAACAAAAAAATCTGCTCCAAAAGGAACTGAAAAAAATGACTGGAGAATTTAATGAAAAGGAAATGGAAGTGTTACACAACCGACTTTTAAAATCTCAGCCGGAAACCCTACAGGCTATTGCCGAGCGCTTTAATGTAACAAAAGAGGCTATTCGGCAGGTGGAAGAGCGTCTTCTAAAAAAGCTGCGGGAAAAGCTGCGCCCTATCCTGAAGAAACCCTATTGATCAACTAAGAACCGATATGAGACTGACGCTGAATAATATTTTTGAAAATCTGAATGATTTTTTCCTTACCCGGCTGTCCGGCTTTATAATAAATATTTACATCCACTGAATAATCCAATCCTTCTATTTGCACAACGGACAACCTTCCTAAACGCAATTGCTTGTGAATACTGTGAGCCGGCAAAAAGCCCCAGCCCAAACCAGACTCAATCACCCTTTTGAGGGTGCCCACATTGTCACTTTGAAAGCTGGGGGTATAAGAAACCCGCTCATCTCTCAGTTTTTGATATAACTGGTTTTCAAACGCCGGGTAAAGCCCTTGCATCATCACCAGTCGTTGTTTGTTAATATCCTTAATAGATAGAGCTTTTGGCAGAGATGCATCCCGCCCGGATTTTACAAAATAAATATAATCCTTAAATAAATGAATTTTCTGAAATCGGGAAAATTCCTTGCCATATTCTTTTTTTAAATCACCCATAATAACCATATCCACTTCATCCCTCTGCATCCGACGAATAATTTCTTCTCCTGTGCCATATAAAAGAGAGATTTTCATTTCATTATTCAATTTTAAAAAATTCCCGATCACAGGAGAAACCAGATAAAGCCCCAGGGAATTTAATGTGGAAGCCTTAATTTCCGCTCCGGACAAATCAAAAGAGATGGATTTAATGTCATCCCTGACCTGATCCATTAAATTTAACACTTTATTGGCTTTTGCATATAAAATCTGTCCCTGAACAGTAGGGCGGATTTTACGAACATTTCTTGTCAGGAGTTTTACTTCAAATTCCTTTTCCAACTGTCGGATCTGCTGACTGACAGCGGGTTGGGTAATATTCAGTTTTTCAGCAGCTGTTGTCATATTACCCTCAGAAACAACAGCACAAAAAGTAGCCAGACTTCTTAATTCCATTCTAATCATTACTACCATATAACGCCGGAATAATGCCAGTGGAAACGGGGTTTTTGTGAAAATTCCGGCCTTTTCTCAAAAAAATAAAAATTTTTCCTTGAAGTAAAGCTTCACTTCATCCGAAAATAAACTGTAATGGTATTAAAATCCTGTCTTCTGGCTGCTATCCTTGCAATAAGCTCTCCCATTGCGGAAGCTATTTTATTTCAAAATGATTATGTCAGCTTTGAGCTTCCTGAAAACTGGAAGTGCAAGCCCTTTAAAACAGACTGGGTCTGCCATAGTATCCATAGCAGTAAGCGAAAAGAAGCCATGATTATCCTCACAGCTAAAGAGACCGGAGGCCTGGATAATCTCACAGAATATGAAGGTTTTCTAAATAAACCCCGAACAATAAAAGCAAAGACCGGTCAATCCTTTCCGGCTAAGATAATCAGCCCGGGAAAAAAAGTTTTTTTAAATAGTCACCCCTGGGTGGACGGGTGGTTTCTGGGAAGTGAAGTTCCTAGTTACTACACACGCTACGAGGTCACCGTTTGCTGTGGAACGACTCCCAAACTGGCTATTCTTGTAACCCTCAGCGCCCGCAAAGATCGCTATTCAAAATACTCTCAGGCTTTTATGAAGGCCATCAAAAGCCTGAAAATCTCACCGGATATTAACAAGGCTCTGAGCAAAATGCGAGCTATGGGAACCCATGAAAGTATGGGGAACATTGCGGCCTACATGGGAGACCTGATAGATGGGGAACTGGACGCTGAAGAAGATTATGAAGAAGGCCTGTTTTCCGGAATGGATGCAACCACTATGGGGGCTTTAGGCGCGGCCGGACTGGGGGCCGCCACCTACCTCATTTCGCGGCTTAGGAAAAAAAGACGCCGCCGGGAAAAAGCCTCCCGCCGCAGAAAAAAACGCCGTTCCTCCTCCAAAAAATAGAAGCTATCCTTGAAAGGGTTACAAAAAGGATCTGTTCTTTCTGATTTCATAACACCGGCAAACCTAACGGCCATCTTTGCTCTGGTTGGATTGTTTCGTATAGGGTATTTGGAACAGCTCTTCCTTTTTCAGTCCGTGGGTATCCTTACGGCTCTTATACTTCTCTTTCTTCAAGCCCGTTTTTTGCTCTGGATGATGTTTGTCTTCATTCTGTCTTTTCATTATGGTGAATTATCATTCCAACCGGAGAAATACTCTTTATGGCCGGAAAATTTAAAGCATTTCCGGCTGATTTTTATAGTGGGAGGATCCTTTATTGTTTGGACGCTTCTGCGGCCTTATTTAATTTCTCTTCCCTTAATGACTCTCTTAAAAAAGATGAATTTTACCCCTCTTCCCACGAAAGGGCCGCAAACTTTAAAGTCAGGACAAACCTGGGTGGAACGGGAATTTTTTTCAGGAAAACCGAACTTTAAAACTCTTCTCTCCCAACCTTTTCCCACTGTCACAGAGGAGGAAAAGACTTTTTTTAGGAATGAAATTCCCAAACTTTGCGACACAACATCTGAATGGGAGATCATAAAAAACAAGGACATCCCTCAAAAGACTTTAAAATTTATTAAAGAAAAGAAATTCCTGGGGATGATTATTCCAAAAAAATACGGGGGCTTGGAGTTTTCTCCCGCAGCCCACGCTATGGCTCTTCAACAGGTGTCTTCCCTGAACATTCCCGCCGCCATTTTTATCATGGTTCCCAATTCTCTGGGTCCCTCCCGTTTAATTAACCGCTTTGGCACTCAAAAACAAAAAGAAATGTGGCTGCCTCTTTTAGCGGATGGAAAAGAAATCCCCTGTTTTGGCCTCACAGAAGCACAAGCCGGAAGCGATGCGGGGGCTTTGACCTCTGAGGGAGTTTTATTTAAGGGAGAAAATGGAAAGCTCAAAATTAAAATAAATTGGAATAAACGGTATATTTCTCTTGCCTCCATATCCACTTTATTGGGAGTGGTTTTTCAATTAAAAGACCCGGAAAATTTACTCCGTCACATAACAGAA
>JAPOOY010000171.1 GCA_026713205.1 Bdellovibrionales bacterium | reverse complement strand
GACGACAAAAAATCTTTCTGCTGTTCAGGCAAGCCTTGGACATTCCGATCAGAAAGTGACTCAAAGGTATGCTAAGACTGTGGCGCTTTTGAGTTCAGAGACAGGAGAGAAAACATCTTCTGCTATTTTTAAGGACAGTCCATTTTAAAAATTGTTTTTTAGTTGTTTTAAGACTACCAAAAAAAATCCCGTAAAAATCCCGTAAAGATTGAAAAGAGAGAGAAAAAGTTTAATAAATTCAAAGGGTTTAAAAAAGTGATGGTGGGCCTGAGAAGACTTGAACTTCTGACCCCACGCTTATCAAGCGTGTGCTCTAACCAACTGAGCTACAGGCCCTGATTAGGAAATATAAAAGAAAAACAATATGATTGCAATTCCTGTTAAGGGGAAAAGTTTCAATTTGTTTCTGACTTGCTTTATCAGGCATTTCTCTTTACAAGGATATGAGGAAAGTTCATCCGTAAAGAAGAGGTTTAAGTTTTGAATCAGGTTGAAAAGCCAAATCAATTTCATGTAAAAACTCTGATTTTTAGAGGGTTCCTTGTTAGTTTGCTTATCTGTCCTGTTTCAGTTCCGGCAGTGGCGGGTCACCTGTGGAAAACCCTGCCTGTTCAAAATCAGGGACGGGTTAAGCCCTTTGATACCGTGGCTCGTGAAGTTCTGTCCACGGTGTACGGGCGGGAGACTTTTAAGCCAACAGCGAAGACTTCTCCACCATCAGGCTCTAAAGAAGAAAAGCCTTCCTTTTGGCAAAAGAGGGGCAAACGCAGGGCGGCTGTGGATGTGGTGCTGTCCTGGATGCTGATACCTGATTTTTGGGATACAGTTCCTTTTATCTTAGTGGAAAGCGGGCAGGTTAAGGAGGCTTTGGGGCTTTCCTTAAAGCACAGGCGCTTTTCCCCTGTTGAATTGGCAAACAGTCAGAAACTGGCTCTTCAATTAACGGAGTTGCAGGCTCTTCGGCAAAGAAAAGAGACTCTGGACTCCTATTTTAAAAGCCTTGAAAAACTGGAGGCTCGTTGGTTTCTTTATTCCGCCGTTAAATCCGGGATTCTTTTAAGAATTGAGCCTCAGGAAGAAGCAGGAAAAAGCTGGCGTTCCTTATCTGAACTTTCTCCGCCGGTTAAGGAAAAACTCCAGCAGGCCATTCAGGCTTATATACAGTGGATATCCTCTCTGTCCGGTCCATCAGATAAGCAAAATCAGCCTTCTGATGGCCGTGTGAAGGAAACAAAAAATGCTCCTATTCAAGAAAGGGACGCATCCACGCTTCAGGAAAATCATCAAAAAACTGTTAAAAATAGAAAAGAAGCGTTGAAAAACGCCTTGTTAGCTCTTCAAAATGAAATTTTTCAAAATTCCCGGCAACATTTCAGCCCTTGGAAGATTCAGGCGGAGGTTTTTTTAAACAGCTTAAAACCTTTCCGTCTGGCTTGGATGCTCTATTTGTTATTTTTAATAGGTTGTTTATTCCTCCCATTTACACAAAAAGGACGCTGGATTCCTTGGTTTTTTTATGCTTCGGGGATTATCAGCCACATTTCCGGTTTGGTTTTGCGCTCCTATATTATGTCCCGCCCTCCGGTGACAAATATGTATGAAACGGTGGTGTGGGTTCCTTTTGTGGCCTTAGTGGTTGGATTGGTTTTTTACTGGAGAAAAGCTTTTGTTCCTTTTATCGCTTCTGTCATTCTTGCCTTTTTCTGTCTTTTTTTAACGGATATGGCCCCTCAAACTCTGGATGGCCGCTTGCAGCCTTTGGAGGCTGTCCTTCGTTCCAACTTTTGGCTCAGCACCCATGTGCTCATCATTACCATGAGCTATGCCTTTTTCTGTCTGGCTTTTATTTTGGGTGATATCGCTCTTCTGCGTTTATTATTTAAAAAAACCTCGGGGATTGCAGAGGAGGCAAGTCCCGCTATTTATCGTAT
>JAPOOY010000250.1 GCA_026713205.1 Bdellovibrionales bacterium | reverse complement strand
TATAAAGGGTGTAAGCATTTTTTCTTATGAAGAACCGGAAATTTTCAAACCGGAGGAGTATAGTATGAAAAACATCCTGCCAAATACAAAAAAAGCTGAACGGGATTTGTACGGGAAATTTTGGTTATGAAAGGTTTAAAGAGGTTTTGAGCGGTTATCAAGGGGGATAAAAGGGCTTGTTTATTGGTTTTTCTACATTATTTTAGCGTTTTAAAATCCCTAGGATTTTTCGGTGGATTCCGTATGAAATCCATTTTTTTCCGTCTTCCATTATGAGAATACTACAGGGAATCCATACTAAAGTTAGTAAAGTCGCTACAATTAATCCCCAAAAGAGAGCCAAAGTCATAGGCATCAATAGGGGTTCATATCCGGCAATCCCATAAGCTGTGGGGAACAATCCTCCCAGGGTGGTGAGGTTAGTGATCAGAATAGGTCGGAATCTAAGTTTTGAAGCCTGAATAACTGTATCCATTAAAGGAACTGAGGGATGGTCCTTTTTTAATTGCTCAATATAACTCACCAGAATAATAGCTGAATTTACTACGACTCCCGCCAGACCCACAATGCCAATCATGGCAAAAAAATTCAACGAACGCTGATGAAGAAAGAAAGCCCAGCTTACACCGATCAATCCCAAGGGGATACAACTCAATATCAAAAGAGACAGTGTGAAACTTTTGAATAAAACAATCAAAATAACAAAAATGGCAAAGATGGCAATCATTGAGGCATTAAAAAGGGATTGTAAGGATTCTGATACTGTCTCCTGCTCCCCAATTAATTTATAGGATAAGTTCGGGTGGTCCTTTATTTTTTCTTCAATGATCTTTTTTACTTTTTGATTAACTTCCAGGCTGGTGGTTATTTTTTCATTGATCTCCGCCTGGAGAGCTAAAGAGGGATGAAAGTTATACTTTTTTTTATCCGGTTCCGCTTTGGTTTCTATAATTTCAGCAATTTGTTTTAAGGGAATGAGCCGTCCGAAAGGCTCTCTTATTTGAATTTTTCCCAAGTCATCCAATGAGGAAAGTTCCTTTTCATCCTTCTTGACTCTTATGTAAAAAGATTCCCCTTTGTCTGTCAGTTCGGTGATGAGATGTCCTTCCAAAGCTGTCCGCAAAGCCATTCCCGCTTTTTGTGTATCCAGACCCAGACGAGGCAGTATGTCCTGTTTTAATTGGACTTTATATTCTTTTCCTGTTTCCGGATCAGGGTCTATTTCCAAATTCCAAATACCCGGGATTTCTTTTACTTTCGGTAAAATCCCTTCAATAAAGTTTTTTATTTCCTTTCGTTCATTGGATAAAATAACCGCTTTCAGAGGTTTATCTCTCGGTGGCCCCATAGCCAAAGCGTTAAATAAGAGGGTTTTTACCTGTCCTTTGTCAATGTTCCTCAGTGAATTGAGAATCTGCTTGTGATCTAATTTTCTCAAGACGGAGGGCCTCACAGAGACTCTAATGATTCCTTTTTCAGAGGTGCTTGTTTGTGCCATTAGAGTTTTTAAATTTTGAGGCCCGATAGTCTGATGGATTTGTTTGGTGATCCTTTGCACTTCCTTTTTTGTAACATCCAAAGGGGTGTTGGGAGGCATGGTAAAATTCGCTATGTAAAATTCCGGGCTTTTTCGATCAAACAGATCCACCTTGTTCCCCAACCTGTGAACTAACAGGCCGGACAAAAACAGCAATCCAATGCAGGACAGACTGAGGTATTTCCTGGAGAGAACTTTTTGAATAAATATCTCAAATTTATTTTCCAGAAAAGTTAAACCTTGTAAAATAGCCAGTTGATGTTTCTGCTTTCTTTTAAGGGGTGGAAGCCAGTTCAGTCGGCTGGGGAGAAGAAAAAAAGATTCTACAAGGCTCATTAAAAGAACAACTGTAACAACAATGGGAATCCATTTAATGAATTGTCCCATCACTCCTGTTGTTACCAACATGGGAAGAAAAGCGGCAATGGTGGTTAAAACCGTAGCTGTCACCGGTTTCCAAAACCTTTGAACCGAAAGGAGGGCCGCTTCCTTGGGAGCGCTGTTTCCATTTGAAGTTAAACGGGAGTAATATTCCGCAATAACAACGGAGTTATCCACGAGCATTCCAATACAGATCACAAAAGCCAGCATAGTGATCACATTGAAAGTCACTCCCATAAAAGGCAGGAAGGCAAAGGAGGCTAAAATAGAAAAGGGCAGACTGAATGCCGCCATAAGACCGGTGCGGGAAGGGAGAAAAAAGAAAAAAATTAAAAATACCAAAAGCAGTCCGGTCACGGCATTATTGATAACAGCTATCAGCCTCTGCCGTGTTCTTTTCCCTTCACTGTAAAAGGTATGAATTTTGTAATTTGGATTGATATATTGTTCAAATTTTTGAACAATACTTTGAATTTTGGAAACAAGTTGAATGTCATCCTTTCCCTCTGCTTTAATGATTTTCAGGGAAACAGAAGGGGAGAAGTGAAAGGGCTTTTCCCCTTCAGAATTGAAAAAATACTGAAAGCTGGAGGGTTTTTCCATCCCATCAATCACCTGGCCCACATCCTTGATAAGGACTTTTTTTCCGGAAAAATTGGATCGGATAACCATTTCTTCCAATTCTTTGGCCGTTCGGGCCTTTTCAGAAAGGCGGACAAGGTGTTTTTTATTTTTTCCCTCCAGATAACCTGCGGGAATATCCAAAGATTGCTTTTTTACAGAGGAGACCACATCCGCCAGGGAAATATAGTGCTTTTCCATTTGTTTCATGGATAGAAGGATTTGAAGCTCCCGCTTTCTGTAATTGTCCATTATCACTTCAGTCACTCCGGGGATTCTTTCTATATGGGATTTGAGTTGAAAGGCGATTTCATCCCTTTGGCGGTGTTGATCCGGCCCTGTGACAATGAGAGTGAGCACAGGATTATTCGTATTGGCTTTCATGTGGGTCAATCGGGGAGGATCCAAGACTTCACTTGGCAGGTCCCTGACTTTTTGCAGGGAGTGATAAAGGTCATTGATGACCTGGGTGGAGTCAAAATTATCCATATCCACACGAATATGTATAAAGCTCAAACCCGCTTGGGAATGAGACTGAATTGTTTTCAGACCTTCCACGGAACGGATTTCATCTTCTATTTTGTTGGTGATCAATTCCTCCACTTCTGAGGGGGATGAACCGGGATAAACGGTGGTAAGGGTTGCGGTGGCAAAATCCACCGTGGGTCTGGATTCTTTTTTTAATTGCAGAAGCCCCTTTATACCCAAAAGACCCAAGGATACCAGAACAAGGATAACCAGACGGGAGTTGTTTATAAAAAGATTCATTATCTTTTCACCTTATTAAGTATTTTATATTTTCTTTCAATGAGACTCATGTAGTTACCGTTTCCTGAAAAGGAATGTTAATAGGATAACATGAGTTTCTGTTAAACAAACGGTTTTTTTAGATTTCTTTCGGTTTGAATTTTCAAGAATTATATGCTTGGTTGAAGTAGATTTGCTCGTGACTCCCATTTTAACTAGACAGCTTGATCTATCAATTTCCTGTATTATTAGCTATGCTTATAGCTGGGATTGAAAACAATATGAAAAGGCTAAAGAGAGGTTTTTTATTGGTATAATTTTTTCATTTATTAGGGGTTGTTCGTTCAGTAGAATTATATCATGACTAGAGTTATAAATTGATTATAAAACTGGAATGTGTGTTAGGATGGTTGGGATAAGCAGTAGCGGAATTCTGTTTTATAAAATCTAAAGAAATCACAGAGCTTTCACATTTAACCCTCTTTTATTCAGGGAAAATACTAAGTCTTTTTTCCGGAGAGTTCCGCCTATACTCACCATTTACTGGCAAATCACGGATCATTTTTTCTTAAAAGAGAGCTATTAGGCTGATTTATGATAGTATGTGTTTTTTAAAAGATTTTATATCCTCCTGTAATTTTATTTTTATTATCCAATGTATAAGCACCACTGATTTCAAGACGGCCAGATAAATTTTTTCTATCCACTTCTATTCCTATTACATTCTTTTCCCCGATTAGAGTCCAAAATAATGCATAACCTTTATGTTTTAAAAAATTTAATAGTTTATCTTTTCGTATCAATACCTGCTGATGCATATTACTATGGAATATACTAGGATCAAATACAACGAGATCATCGTTTTTATCAAAGAATCTCCCGTCTATGTGATTTTGAATAAGACTCATTTCATCTACGATGAGTTTTGCTGGTAACTTGATTCTGATAGCTTCATCAGTTGAATAATCTCTTGAGGAACTGCTATTCAGATAATAATCATCTGTTACTAAAACTTCAGTTGGAATCTGCTGTCCTTGACTTGTCCATCCATCATGATGATAATAAGGGGTATAGTGATAATGAAATGCTGGAGCCCAAGGATATTCACCCAGATATATTGTGTAAAATTCGCTGGATTCTGGCATCCATCGTCCCATAAAATTTTGTTGTTCTGCCCATTTAAACACTTTATCTTTATCTTTGACCCTAACCAGATAACTTTTTAACATATACCATAGTGTGCGTGTTGGTAAACTATATTTTTCATTCTCTGGTGGAGTTTCCTCCTGCCATTCAACAAATCCCTCCAGAGCAACCCATATATTTTTTTGATCGTCAGTAAATTCAATTATTTTTTTAGGGTTCGGTAAATCTTTCTGCTGTTTTAACCATATAGAATTTGTCACACTCTTATTCCAATTACTATGTAGTTTTTGTATTTCGTATTTATTAAAGCTAGGTATATTCCTTTCCTCATCTGCAACTCCTTTGAGGGTGCAAGAAGGATCAATATCTCTTATAGTTATTTGCCAAGGCCCTTCATATTTTCCCACTTTACCTGACTGCATCTCATCTTTAAATTCAAAATTATCCGAGATCATTGCTAACAATTCATATAAGGCAATCCATTGATACTTTTTACCAATTCGTTCTGGCTTATTCTCGGCTCTGCTAATACTATAGTAGTTAATATCTCTGTCAAATTTTTCATGTAGAGCCTGTTGCCAGCCAAGTTGCATTACTCGATTTAAAACCCATCTTTGAGCCAAGCCAGTATCAAATTTTTCCAATGAATTATTTATGCTTCCGTCTCTATCAAGAAATGGCTTAATTTCTTTTTTAAAAAAAATTCTCTTTTTACTAGATAAAGAATTTTCAAAATCAGAAAAAGTCAATTTATTTTCTTTTTTCTTCTTACTTAACGAGTTGCTCTTATCTCCGAATAAAATTCTCAGTATATTAACATCATGAAAAATACGAGAATCTTTTCTAAAAAGTTCTTCTTGTTCTTCAGTTAATTTACTCTTAAAATTATCGAATAATGATTTGCGATCTGCTTTCTTTATATTTAACCTTCTTCCACACCAATTATCAACGTTAGAATTAATTACATAATTTCCAAAGTCACCTAGCATATCAGTATTATACATAATAGATGACCATATACCTGATTTTTGAATTTTCGGATAATATTTGGTTTTTAAGATTTTTTCTGATGGTACTGTTTCCGGCCAGTCACTGTTAAAAGGTGGTTCTATTTTCTTACGATCAAATGTTAATTTAACTCCCCTATGAAAGGCCACTTCAATAACTCCGCGAGCATAATCTCGCAAAAGAATATGTAAGGGAGGATTACCTTCCTTGAATAATTCATCATAGACCCATTGTGATAACAGTTTTAACTCATTTTTACTGCTTTTTGATCGAGT
>JAPOOY010000282.1 GCA_026713205.1 Bdellovibrionales bacterium | reverse complement strand
GGTCAAAAATGAGTTCGGCTTTGACACAGTAGCGGCTGAAAGTCGCTCTGTGGCAAAATGCATGTCTGAATTTTTGACCCCTACAGGCTGTTATAAAGGGTGTAAGTATTTTTTCTTATGAAGAACCGGAAATTTTCAAACCGGAGGAGTATAGTTAGACTAAAATAGGGATTAAAGCTCTTTTTGGTAATGAAATTCTCATAAAAAACCTTATGAGGACATGCTCTAAGCCTTTTCTTTTTTCCACTTAACAAAAAAGAATTGCTGAATCAGGCCAAAAAGCCCGCTTACAAAAATATATAATGTGAGCCCGCTGGGCAATTTGAGCATAAACACAGAAAACACAAGAGGCATTAAAGTGAACAGGCGCGCCTGCGCCGGAGGAACATTCATAGGTGTTATTTTTTGCTGAACAAATAAAGTCGCTCCGCTTAAAACGGGCAGAACATACCAAGGGTCAAACAAACTCAGATCCCGTATCCAAAGGATAAAGGGGGCCTGATAAAGCTCAATGCTTTCCCCCAAGACTCTGTATAGGGCTATAAAAACAGGAAGCTGTACCAACATAAGGGGAAGGCATCCCCCTAAAGGATTGGCTTTCTGGTCCTTCATTAAAGCCATCATTTCCCGATTAAGGGTTTGAGGATCTTTTTTATGTTTTTCCCTTAATTCCTGAAGCTGAGGCTGTATTTTTTGCATCGCTTTCATGGATTTGTAGGAGCGAATATTCAGGGGCAACAGTAAAAGCCGAACAAAGAAAGTTAACAAAATAATGGCAAATCCCCAGTTCCCCGTTATTTTATGAAACCCCCTTAAAAGCTGTAAAAGCGGACGAGCCAGCCACTCAAAAAAACCAAAATTTATCCACTTTCCAAGTCTGGAATCTCTTTTGGCAAGATGTTCCAGGGATTTTGGTCCATAAAAAACCTCATAATCCAAAGAAAAAGGGCTTGTTGTGAGAGGTTTGTAATCCACAACCCCCTGGAGACCTTTTTCTCTTTTTTTCAAAATTCCTGACGGAAGAAGGCTGGACTTATTCAGGAATGCCTGTCCAAAGTATCTACTTCCCAAACCCAGAATAGAAAGGTTTTGATAGTTTTTGGGTGTTTCCAATTCTGTTTCCACAATTTGTTCGCTTTTTTCTTCCGAAAAAACAAATCCTCCGTAAACATCCTGTCCCACTATAAAAAGCATTTTGGAAATCCAGGATTTAGGAGCGCTCTGCGGAACAGCCTGATAAAAAAAGAGCCTCAACCCTGTAAAATGCCGGGATTGACGGGAAACCTCTATTTGGGTTTTAAAAATAAAATTATCCTCATCCACCTCAAGAATCTTTGTCACTTCAAGATTTTTTGAGGCATAGTGACCGATAAATTTATTTTTTTCCCGACGAACTTTAAAAGGAATCAATTCCTCCGTTTTCAAAAGCCCCGTTGCGGAAAGAGGGGGGGCCTCCTCATTCTTGAAAACAACAGGCTGTTTGTCTCTGTCAAAAAACGACTTTAAGCGAATCTCCTTAAAACCCATGCCGAAAGAAGAAAGGACAAATTCCATTTTTTCACCGGAAAAAACATAAGTGGTTTCCTTTCCTTTGGATTTTATCTTTTGATCTGCTGTTTTTACTGATGAAATGTTTGAAGGGGATGCTTCTTCAGCTTTGGTTTGAGCTTCGGATTGTTCCTGTTTAGCCTGTCCGGGATATTTTTTTTTCATATAATAATCCCAACCGACCCAACAAAGCCCTAAAAGAAAAATAGCTATAAGAGTATTTTTATCAAAAAAAGTCTCTTTTTCCTGATTCACCTAAATGTCCCTCCAGGGTTGTATTTCAACAAAATCAATCCTCTCCAGTTTGAGTTTTTTAAACGCATAAATCTGCCCTCTCCGGTTTGAATTTTGAGGTTTTCTGCTGCAATCAAAGGATGCCCTTCCTGAGAGAACAGGGACCAAAAGTTCAAACATGCGTTTTGCCACAGAGCGACTTACAGCCGCACCTGTGTCAAAGCCGAACTCACTTTTGGTCCCTGTTCTCTCAGGAAGGGAGTCATATAATTATCCATCTTTAAAAACCTCAAAATTCAAACCAAAGGAATCTCGCTCCCGATCTCTCCCTTTTTCTTCTCCCCTTTATCAAAGGAATTTTCCTTTTGTTCCCAAAGAGGTTGCCCCACTAAACTAAAAGGATGACAGCTTAAAAGGCGGCGAAGAGTTCTCCGGGTGGCTTCAAAAAAAGAATACTTTTCATAAGCCTGAAGGGCATAGTCTCCACAGGTGGGATAAAAACGACAGCCTCCCCCTCCTCCAAAGAGCCCTTTTACAATGACCTTATAAAAGCTGATAACAAAAAAAGCTATGAACTTTAAAATCCTATCTGTGGGTTTTCTGAATTTTTTCAAATAAATTAAAAAAGACATCATCAAATTCCCGTCTGCAAAGAGTTTTATAAAATCCCTTGCCCGCTGGCAGAAATAGGACAGTGAAATGTCCTGTCATTTGCAGGGTTTTTAAGTTTTCCCGCCCCCAGCGTCTCAACCGGTTTCGATCCACAGCCCGTGGAATCGCCCTTTTTGGAAGAGACCAAAAAAAAAGAGAGGTTTTTTCAGGTGTATAACTTCCTTTCAGCCATTGATACCTAAAAAACTCTGTTTTATTTGTGGCCAATCGTTACTGCCAACCTTTTTCGCCCCTTTTGTCTTCTTCGGGCTAAAACCTGTCTGCCATCTTTGGTTTGCATTCTGACACGAAATCCATGGGTTCTTTTTCTTTTTACCGCACTGGGTTGATAGGTCCTTTTCATTTTTCTCTCCGTTGAATGTGACGCATAATAAATTTTCCCCTTTTCGTCAAGCCCTTAACTGTGTTACCCCTTAATAATTCCCTGATGCCTCAAATCTTTCAAAAGCGGGAACAAAAGGAGAAATGAAATGGAAGCTAAGTCCCTTTGGGCTGAGTTGAAGCGGAATCTTCTGGATCATAAAAAAAGCGGCAGCGTATTTCAATCCTGGTTAAATTCCATCCAACCGGTAAATTTGGAGGAAAACTCACAGGAAATTCTTTTTACTTTACAAATCCCCTCAGATCTCCATAAAAGATGGATTCAAGATAATGTTATAAAAGATATTACCAGCCAAATCACTCATCGCTATCAAAAACCCTGTGGAATTCGCTTAAAAGTAACGGTTCCGGACCTCCCTGTTCCCTTTCATCTTAGAAAGGTCCAGGGAGTAAAAAAAACAAATAATGTGTTTTTTAACTCCGAATATACCTTTGATTCTTTTATTGTGGGAAAAAATAATGAATTTGCTTATGGAGCCTGTCTTTCCATTACAAAACAGGAAAGAAGATTCAATCCCTTATTTATCTGTGGCCCTTCAGGATTGGGAAAAACACATCTTCTTAACGCTATTGGACAAGAAGTTCAAAAAAACACACCTAAAGCCCGAATTCTCTACCTTTCCGCAGAAAGATTTTTAAATGAATGTATTCAATCCATTCAAAACAGGAAAATGTCCTCTTTTCAGGAAAAGTACAGAAAAAATGTGGATGTATTGTTGATGGATGATATTCAAATGATTGCCAAAGGATGCGCCGTGCAAGAGGAGTTTTTTCACACATTTAATGAACTTTATCATAAACAGGTTCAGGTTGTGGTTTGTTGTGATAAATTTCCAAATCAAATTCCTAATTTGGAGGAAAGAATTCGGACGCGCCTGGATGGAGGGCTTGTTGTGGATATTTCCTATCCGGACATGGAAACCAAACTGGCGATTTTAAGAGATAAAACAAATAAAAAAAATCTTCTTCTTTCGGAAAGCTTTCTTCTTAAAATCGCTTCTTCCTGTGGAAAATCCGTTAGAGAAATGGAGGGTGTCTTAAATAGAATAAAAATGATGAAGGATCTCCATAAAGGAACCTTTTCCTCCCGGCATATTGAACAAATACTCAAATCCCTAACTCCTCAGCAGTGCACACCGGAAGAAATACAAAAAAAAGTTGCTAAAAGCTTTTCCGTTTGTATAGAGGATTTACAAGGGAAAAGCCGAACAAAAAATATTGTAACAGCCAGACAAACAGCTATGTTTCTCATCAAAACCCTTTTAAGAAAATCTTTGAATGATGTCGGGCGTCTATTTGGAGGACGGGACCACACCACCGTAATCAATTCCCTTAAAAAAGTGAAAAAATTACAGTTGCAAGACCCTTCTTTTAAAAAGGTTTTGGAGGATTTACACAGGGAAATCCACAACTTTTCCCTATGATTTAAATAAATGACAATATTCTTGTGGAAAAGTTGTTTTTTATTTTTGGAGTAACTAAAATAATTTAAAAAAAGATGGTTTTTTAAGAAGTTATTCTTCAAACAAATGAGAAAAATTAAAATGATTTCAATAGTTTATAAATTTTCCACTCTTTACACAACCCTACTACGACAAGTTATATATAAAGGAAAGTTGTTATGAATATAACTGTGGAACGAGAACATTTCTGGCCCCTTATAAGTCAAATTCAGGGTCTATTGGAAAAACGAACCAATACACCTATTTTTGAGAATGTTTTAATTAAAACGGAAGGGGAGCATATCACTCTTTATGCATCCGATTCGGAATTAAGTTTTTCAGGTCATTTTCCAGGTAAAGTAAATACTCCGGGAAGTCTGGTTGTTAACGGGAAGCGTCTCTTTGAAATTATCAGAGAGCTTTCTTCGGGCGCGATGACTTTAAGTAATGAATCTCATCGTAAGATTCAAATCACTAAGGGGGATTCCAAATTTCAAATTCATAGTTTGAAAGATGAGGATTTTCCTGTTTTCCCTCCCGTTCAAACAAAAGATTTTCAGAAATTTAAGGCAAAGGAACTGCTGGAGTCTATTGATAAAACTGTTTATTGTACTTCTTTAGATGATTCTCGTTACCACCTGATGGGGGTTTTTCTGGAATCTTTTCCTAAAGAATCAAAATATCGCTGGGTGGCAACAGACGGTTATAGGTTGAGCTGCATGGATACTCCCATGAAACAAAAGCTGGAGTTTACGGATCAGCAGATTATTATTCCAAAAAAAGGTCTTCAGGAGATTAAAAAAATGCTGAGTTCGGCAGAGGAAAATGATGAAGTGGATATAGCCATTGAAGTTCCCCGTCTTATTGTTCATTTTAAAAATCAAAAGCTTGGTATTCGTTTGATAGAGGGAGCTTATCCTGACTATAAACGCCTGATACCGGATGATCCAGGGAAGGAAATATCATTGGATCGGGAGGAATTTTTAGCTGGATTAAGAAGGGTTTCAGTTTTAGCGAGCGCTCGTTTTAAGGGAGTGACATTTTCTTTCACAAAAAGCAAATTGACTATGGAGTTTATTAATACAGATACTCAGGAAGAAGCTCGGGAAATTATTAATTGTGAGAGTCAGACTTCAAAACTAAAAATCAGACTTAATTCAAAATATGTGTTGGATGTGCTTCATTCTATGAAAAAGAAACGGGTAAAAATGTTTTTTAAGGCAAGTTCCTCCCCTTGTTTATTTAAAGAAGAGGAAAGTGAGGAAGAGAATAAAAACTATATTTGTATAGTGATGCCAATGAGATTTTAATGTCATGGCTTTTAAAAGCGGAAGGATGCAATTTTAGAAATTATAATCATTTCTCCTTTTCTCCGGAAAAATTTAATATATTTTATGGTTCTAATGGACAGGGGAAAACTTCTCTTTTAGAGGCTTTGTTTATTGGATTGAGAGGAAAAACTTTTAGACTCTACACCTCATTTTCTGATGTTATTCAATCTGAAAAGAATCAAGCCTCTGTTCAGTTAAGAGTTAAGGAAGAAAGAGGTGAATCCATTATCTCTTCTATTTTTCAGCAGCATAAATCAACAGGGCAGGTTCTTTATTGTGGAAAAAAAACAGGGAGAGCTTTTTTAGAGAAAAGGTTTCCTATACTTATTTTCACTGTGGAAAAAATTGATGTTATTAAGAAAGACGCCGGAGAAAGGCGAAATCTTGTAGATGAGCTATTGTCTTTTCATGGTAAAAAAAATATTTTTCAAAGATATATACATTCCTTAAAGCAAAAGAACGCTCTCCTTTTAGCCTATCAAAAAGGCGAATATAGCTTTAGCGGGGCTCAAAAACTTTTGCATGTGTTAAATGAAAATTTTTTACAATGCTCTGTGGAGTTGATGAAAGAGCGTCTCATTTTTTTAAATCGGTTATTTCAGGATGTGAGGAAAATTGTGAAGGAGCTTTTTTCATCTTCCATTCCGGAGTTGGGATTTTTATATGATGTTTCAGGGTCTTCAATCACAACAGCGGAAGAGGGAGGGGAGATTTTAAAGAAAAATTTAATTGAAAGGATGGATCAGGAATTAAGGGCGGGTCGCTCTCTCATAGGCCCCCATCGTCAGGATATTAAGTTTCTTTTTAATCAGCGGGACTCTCGTGTTTTTTGCTCCCAGGGACAACAAAGGTTACTCATACTTTCTCTTATTACAAGTCAGATCAATCCTTTAAATCCTCCCTTTGTATTTCTGGATGATGTGCTTTCCGAATTGGATGACAAAGCGCAACAAAATCTTCTTTCTTTCCTGGAAAAAACAAGGGCGCAGGTTTTTCTTACAAGCTGTAAGAAAGTCCCGTGGATGACAAAAAACATGTCGTTTTTTTCTATAAAAAATGGCACAATAAACCCTTTATGAAAGAAGAAATATTCAAGCCTCCTTCCTCTTATGATTCCAGCTCTATACAGGTTTTAGAAGGGCTGGCCGCCGTTAGAAAGCGTCCGGGAATGTATATAGGGGATACCTCGGAAAGGGGGTATCACCACTTAATCTATGAAATAATGGATAATTCCGTGGATGAAAGTCTGGCCGGCTTTTGCACGGAAATTACAGTGGTCCTGCATGAAGAGGGATCGGTTACAATAGAGGATAATGGTCGCGGGATTCCTGTGGATCAACATCGCCAGGGAAAATCGGCTTTAGAAGTGGTAATGACAATCCTCCATGCCGGAGGGAAATTCAATAAGGATTCTTATAAAGTCTCAGGAGGCTTGCATGGAGTGGGCGCTTCTGTGGTGAATGCCCTTTCCAGTTATTGCGTTGTGGAGGTTTGCCGTAATGGATTTATGTGGAGACAAAATTATGAAAAAGGGGAACCCCTTTCTGTTGTGGAAAAGCTGCGGGAAACAGATAAAACCGGAACCAAAACCACATTTCAGCCGGATAGGGATATTTTTAAAGATGAAAAACTTTCTTTTTCCTTTGATGTTTTAGCCACTCGTTTTAGGGAGCTGGCGTTTTTAAATCAGGGATTAAAAATTAGCTTGAAAGATGAGCGAAGCAAAAGAGAGGAATCTTTTTGCTATGAAAACGGTCTTCAGGAATTTGTGAGTTTTCTCAATCAATCCGCCACTCCTCTTCATAAGGAAGTGCTCTTCTTTCGGGGAATGAAGGGAGATGTGGAAATGGAAATAGCCATGCAATGGAATGACTCTTATAAGGAAGGGGTTTTCAGTTATTGCAATAACATTGGAACAACAGAAGGGGGAACCCATCTTGTGGGGTTTAGAAGCGCTTTAACAAAAACCATGAACACTTATATTCAGGCTGAAAATTTGATGAAAGGGGAGAAGGGCTTGGAGGGAGAGGATGTGCGGGAGGGATTAACAGCCGTTATCTCTGTTAAGGTTAAGGAACCGCAGTTTGAAGGACAAACAAAGACAAAATTGGGAAATCATGAAGTTAAAGGTATTGTGGAATCTTTTTTTTCAGACAAGCTGGCCAGTTGGTTGGATAGAAATCCTTCGGACAGTAAGAAAGTTATTAAAAAATGCGCCCAGGCGGCTCAGGCCCGAATGGCGGCGCGAAAAGCGCGGGAGCTGACCCGCAGAAAAGGCGCCCTGGATGGAGCTTCTTTGCCTGGGAAAATGGCGGATTGTCAGGAGAAAGATCCAAGTCTTTGTGAGCTGTTCCTGGTGGAAGGGGATTCAGCGGGAGGCAGCGCCAAGCAGGGAAGGGATCGAAAAATTCAGGCTGTTTTACCCCTGCGAGGGAAAATTATCAATGTGGAAAAAGCTCGTTTTGATAAAGTGCTTTCCAACGAGGAAATAAGGACTATTATTTCCGCCGTTGGGGCCGGCATAGGAAAAGGCCAGATGGAATTGGAAAAAATCCGTTACCATAAAGTTATTATTATGACGGATGCGGATGTGGATGGCTCTCATATCAAAACCCTTCTTCTCACTTTTTTTTACAGACAAATGCCGGATCTTATTGAAAGGGGGTATATCTATGTGGCTCAGCCTCCCTTGTATCGGGTAAAGAGAGGCAAAGAAGTTCATTATCTTAAGAATGAAAGAGATCTCCATGAATATATCTTCACTAAAGCTTTGGAAAATATAACTTTAGAGGGAAACAGCGGGGAGGAAATTAGGGAATTTATTACTCTGGCACAGCGATATGAAAGCTCTTTGAAAAAAATCACTCGGTTGGAAAAAAATGTTCTCGTATTTCTTTTAAGTCAAAAAGAGGATCTGAAGGAATTGCTTGAAAAACCGGATGATTTTAAAGACAGAGTGCAGGCCTTTGGTGAAGAGTTAAAGAAGCAATCTCTCTTGGGTTTTTCCCGAGTGACGGCAGAAGTGTCTTTGGAGAACGGCGCCTCTTTGGAAAAGGAAGGAGGTTTAAATGTGACAACAACCCGCTTTGGCCACGCAATGATCAGCCGGTTTGATAATGCCTTAGCCTTTTCCCCTCAGTGGAAAGAGTTAAAGGGTTTGTATCAGAAGCTTCAGAGGTTTCAGTCGGTTCCTTTTGAAATGACTTTTAAGAATCAAAAAGAAGCCTTTTCCAGTTATGAGGACTTTGCCGGACGAATTGCGGAAATCTGCAAAAAAGGATTTTATGTTCAAAGGTATAAGGGGCTTGGGGAAATGAATCCGGAACAGCTTTGGGAAACCACTTTAGATCCTGAAAACAGGAATTTGCTCAGAGTGACCTTGGACGATGCTTTGTTGGCCAATGAAACTTTTAGTCTTTTAATGGGGGAAAAGGTGGAGCCCAGGAGGAATTTTATTTGTAACAATGCCCTTAATGCGGGAGAGCTGGATATATGAAAGATCTTTCAGGAAATGGTCAGGATAATATTTCCCTGGTGGATATTAATAAGGAAATGCGGGAGTCCTATCTCCAGTATTCCATGAGTGTGATTGTGGGTCGCGCTTTGCCTGATGTGCGGGATGGCTTAAAGCCCGTTCATCGTCGGATTTTGTTTGCCATGCAGGATTTGAATAACACTCACGACAAGCCTTTTAAGAAATCAGCTCGGGTTGTGGGGGATGTGATTGGTAAATATCACCCTCATGGAGAAATGGCGGTTTATGATGCCATCGTGAGAATGGCTCAGGATTTTTCCATGCAGGCGCCATTGATTGATGGGCAGGGAAACTTTGGATCCATTGATGGAGACAGCGCCGCCGCCCCCCGTTATACGGAAGTGCGGATGACGGCCTTGGCGGAAGAGCTTTTAAAAGATATTGAAAAAGAGACCGTTCCCTTTGCCCCTAACTATGACGATACTTTACTCATTCCCCAGGTTTTACCGGCCCGTGTTCCTAATTTATTGATTAACGGAAGCGCGGGGATTGCCGTGGGAATGGCCTGCAATATTCCTCCCCATAATTTGCGGGAGGTTATAGAAGGGTGTCTTTTCTTATTGGATAACCCTCAATGCGCCGTGGAGAATTTAATGGAAAAAATCCCCGGTCCGGATTTTCCCACAGCAGGCACCATAGAAGGTCGCTCGGCTCTCCGTTCAGCCTATTTAACAGGGCGGGGCATTATCACCCTTAGCGCAGTGACAGATATAGAAACACCGGAGAATGGGCCGTCTCAAATTATAGTGACGGAAATTCCTTACCAGGTGAATAAAGCCCGTTTGATTGAATCAATGGCAAACTTGGTGAAAGACAAGAAAATAGAGGGAATATCTGATATTCGGGACGAATCCTCCCGCGAAGGGCTGCGTGTTGTTATTAAGGCAAAAAGGGGAGTCTCCCCTCAAATTCTTTTAAATCAGCTTCAGAAACACACTCAACTTAAGACAAGCTTTGGAATCATTTTTCTGGCTTTGGATAAAAATAATCAGCCAAAAGTTTTTAATTTAAAAGAATTATTGGGGACTTTTCTTGAGCATCGCCAGGAAATTATTACCCATAGGCTCATTTTTGATCTGCGAAAGGCTCAGGAGAAACTGCACATTCTGGAAGGGCTGAAGAAAGCTTTGGATCAAATTGATCAGGTTATCGCTTTAATTAAGAAAGCTGATGAAGCCGCTCAGGCAAGGCAGGGCTTGATTTCAGAACTGGGATTTTCTCATCGTCAGGCTCAGGCTATTTTAGATATGAAATTGCAAAAACTTACAGGTCTGGAAAGGGAAAAGCTGGAAAAAGAAAGACGGGAAACGGAAAAGTGGGCGCATTATTTAAAGGACATTTTATCCAGCGAAGAAAAGATAAGAGAGGAATTAAGAAAGGAGCTTTTAGAGCTGAAGGAGAAATACGGGAGAGCCAGACGCACCCAAATACAGGATAGCGAAGGAGACTTGGAAGACCGCGATCTCATCCCTCGTGAGGATGTGATTTTGTTTTTAACCTATAAAGGCCTGGTGAAGAGAATACCTCTTCAGGAATACCGTGTCCAAAAGAGAGGAGGGAAGGGCCTTAAAGGATGGGAACTTAGAACAGAGGGGGATTTTGTCTGGAAAATCTGGAGTGTAAATACTTTAGATATTCTTTTGGTATTTTCATCAGCCGGCCGGGTTCATTGGTTGGATGTGTATAAGGTTCCCTCCGGATCCCGTCAGACAAAAGCGAGATCTTTAAATAATCTACTTGTTTTTAAGGAGGAAGAAGAGCCTCGGGTTGTTTTGCCTTTAAAGGATCTGTCAGAAAGCAAAGGATTTGTTTGTCTGGTGACAAAAAAAGGTGTTGTAAAAAGAGCGGCTCTCTCACACTTTTCCCGTCCGCGAGCAGGGGGGGTTTATGCCCTTTCCATTGATAAGGGTGATACGCTTCAGGATGTACAGTGCACCCCGGGTCAGGGGGATGTTTTAATTTTTACGCGGAAAGGACAGGTGATTCGTTTTAAGGAAGGAGATGTTCGGGAAACGGGTCGTTTAGCTCGTGGCGTGAGAGGGATTCGTTTGAAGAACAGCGATGTGGTGGTGTCCTTGGAGGTTGTTGCAAAAGCTGAAAAAGAAACGGAAATTCTCATTGTAACAGAGAAAGGTTATGGAAAACGGGTGAAGCTTTCCCAGTTTAAAATTCAAAATCGGGGCGGACAGGGCGTATTTGGTCAAAAGGTTACGGAAAAAACAGGAGGCGTGGTGTATGCCCGAACTATTTCTCCCGGAAAGCAGGCTCTTATTACCACCAATCAGGGACAATCCATTCGTTTTGCCCTTTCTGATGTGTCCGTTTTAGGGCGTATG
>JAPOOY010000007.1 GCA_026713205.1 Bdellovibrionales bacterium | reverse complement strand
AGGGAGGACCAACTTTATGTAAACGAAAACCCGCAAAACTCAAACCGGATCAGCATAAAATCCAACTCCAACGGGATAAATAAAATCTATAAAAATCTTTACATAAAGCAAGTCCCTATGAGACACTTTAATTTGATTAAAGTTTCTGAAATTTATAACAGTTAGGAGAGATGAAGTAATATGTCTTTATTTTTCATGAACTACCTCAACTTATCACAATTAAAGTTATTCTAAAAAAGGTGGTAAATTCAAATTTTTCACAGGGTGTCCGGGATAAGTCCTCTTGTTAGATAAAACAAAAGTCACTGTGGGATTAATTTGCTATCGGGAACGGGAGCAAATTGCCTCTATCCTTCAATCCCTTGTGGAGCAAACTGTTTTTCACCAAATTGGTGAAGTATTATTAGTGCAAAATGGAGACTGTGAGCAGACTTTAAACTCTGCAAAAATCTTTCTCAAAAAACTTCCATTAATTATTTTACCTCATCCCATCAATCATATTGGAAAAGCACGAGCCATGATAGTCAATCAAGCCTCTGAGCCTCTCATCGCTTTCACGGATGGAGATTGCATTGTTCCTCCGAACTGGCTGGAAACGCTTTTGATCCACTGGAATCATTGTGCAGATCTTTCCCCTTCCGGTGTGGGAGGGCCAAATCGGCTCCCGGAAAATCACCTGTGGAAAAAACTGATGAATTTAAGTGTTTCTCATTTTCTCGGACATGGCTGGTCTCCACAGGCCTGGAAACCAAAAAACCGAGCTTCAGTTTCCCATATTCCCACAACCAATGCGCTTTTTTCCTCTCAAAAAATCAAACAAGCCGGAAATTTTTCCAAAAAATTCCATCCTGTAGGAGAAGACCTGGAATTGGGGTTTCGTTTAAAAGCCTTAGGCCCCCTTTATTTATTTCCGGAACCTCTAGTGATAAATAATTATGCTTCCTCTTATTTTATGAATTTAAAGCGGCTTTTTCGCTTTGGTCAGGTCCAGTGGAAAAACAAGAACTCACTCCTGGCGCTTTCCTTTTCATTTATTCCCGGGTTTTGCTTTTTTCTTGCCTTGGGATTTTATTATTTACTCTGGTGGCTGCCCTTAGCCGGTTATTTTAGCTTTTTAATGATAGCCGCCTTACAGGTTTTAACAAACAGCCGCTCCATTTGGGCTTTATCTCTTCCTTTCTTCTGGTTCCTTCAGCACTCCTCTTATTCTCTGGGTGTAATATCCGGCTTACTAACTCAAAAAATGCCTAAACAATAAATCAAATACATCCGATAAAAAATTACAGAAATTTATAAAAAAGAAGGTGGCAAATAAACTGTTTGCCGGATATTTAGATGTTTTATATTAATCCGGGTTAAATTTTAGGTTTTTTGTGAGGTTAAAATAATCCTTTAAAAGAGAACAGGCCCAAAAGTTCAGTCATACATTTTGCCACAGGACACTCTTCAGTCGCTTCTGTGTCAAAACCGAACTCTCTTTTAAATCCTGTTCTCTTCTTAAGTGGAAACATAACTTCCCTCTATCTAAACAGCCTCAAAATTCAAACCACAGAATTATTAAGGAGAACAAGTGTTATTTATGAAAGAATCAAAAAATAGGAGTGAGAGTTATCTTTATTTAACTCATGATACTCCTATCATTAAAATCTTATACCCCTATTTTTAATAGTCTTACTATATATGAAGAAAAAAACTCTTTTTATCCTCTTTTTTATTTCAAATCTCATAACCTATCAGTTTGAAAGCTTCTCACTGAATCAAGTATCCCCGGGTTCTGCAACCAAAAAAACAAGAAACCCAAATTCTAAAAAAAGAATAATATCCGGTAAAAACCATTTTCCGAAAAATTTTCTATGGAAAAAGGTTCCCTTTTTTAAAGACAGCAACCCCACTTTATACTATTTTACGGAAAATCCGGATATTTTTATCAGCGTACAACAAGAAAAAGCTGTTCCGGCTAAGCAATTAATCAATCCAAATTTATTCTTCAAACAAACGGAACAGGAAAAAGCTGTCACTCTTTCTGAAACTTCTATAAAAAACAGGAGAGTATCTTTCTCTATCATAGAACATTTCCCGGGAACCTATCTATTCTTCTCAAGAGGCTCTTACCTGGACTTCAAAAAAACTCAGGTCTTTTTTGAAGAATGGAATTTTTACCACGATAAGCTGTCATTGTATATTCTCGTTCATTACACACAAACTTTAACGGAAAAAGAAACCCAAGCTACCCATAGTTTTATTTACAACCTCGTTAACTCAATTGCTCTTTTAACTGATCAGGAAATAAAACAATTCCAAGCCTTAATTGACAAGATAAAAAATCATGATTATTAATCTTCCATTTCTTATTTGTTTGCTTTTTTCTTTCAAAGCATTTCCCGCCGAATACAATAACTCAACGGAAGCGACTTTTAATGTAGAATGCACCAACTGTAAAAAAGATGACACTTTACAGTTTTTTTCAGAGAATCAGGATTGTCTTAAAATAATTAGTTCAAAAGAGTGTAAGGATATACCAAAGAAAGAGAGAAGGGCTTGCTCCAAAGAAGACGAAATGAGTTTTTCCGACACAGGTTCTTTTATTGTTAAATGCATCAAAGACACCGCGCTTTCCTATAAATTCATTTTTGATCTTCTATGGTATTCCATCCAAAATGCCAGTTCGTGGCTTCTTAGCTCAAACCAAAACTCTTCAAAGTCTTCTTCAAAAAGTTATATCCTGATTGAATTTTATAAAGCTTATTTATTTTCCGAGGGAACCACTTTGGAAAGATTATTAAAAGCAGCTTCTCTTGTTGGAGGAAAAGTTTTCAACTCCCTTTGGTCAACGATAAAAAGCTTTCTCAAGAAAGAACATAAGACTTTTCAATGTTATAAACTGTATAACAAACTTTCCATAGCCTGTAGTTTTGTCGCGGGTCTGGTTCTTCCCGGCGCCAGTTTCTTTACAGTGTTAAAAGTCGGAGGAAAAGTTATAAAAGCTCCTATCCTGCATACAAAATTAATAGCTGGATCAGTGAAAAACAGAGTGCAACTGAAGGCTTTTACAAATACCATGCGAACAAGCTTCAAAGATTTTAAAAAATATTCTTTAAAAAGAGCTGGAAAGCTGCCTCAAAGACAAAAACAGGAAATTAGAACCTTTTTTAGAAACATCAATCAAGAACAATTTATGTCTGCTGTGAAAGAATCTCTTACAAAAAACATAGCAAAGAAAAAAGATCTCACCAGGGAACAAATCAGAAAAGCTGTGCTATTCAGCTT
>JAPOOY010000008.1 GCA_026713205.1 Bdellovibrionales bacterium | reverse complement strand
AGAACAAGCCTCTCCGATCTATTTACAGGCAAAGGGTTTTGGATGTTTTCGGCAATGATGCCCGTTCTCTGGGCAAAGATTTGGATAGAGCCTGTCAGAGTGCTCTCAAAAAACAGAGACAGTTTAATAAGAATATCCCTCAAGGTGGTGGAGCGCTTTCTTCTGATGTTGGTCATGAGGGACAGCAGGGGAAAAAGAAACCTTCTCTTTCTTCCGCTCCCGCTGCTGAACGGATTTTGTTGGTTTTATGTCTTGATTCGGAGGAGTTTCTTAAAAAGTTTATCTCTTTAAATGGTAAACAGCTTATTAAAACTCCTTTTATATTTGATATTTTTCAAGATATAGAAAAGAAATATGGACAAACCGCCGGAAAGTTTGATACACTACTTTCCTCAGTGATGGATCAAGTGTCTGACGGTCATTTGCTCCTCAGAGAAGCTCACATCATTCTTAAGGGAAACAGGGAAGTTCCGGAAGAAATTTTTAATGATTGCCTTTCTTTTTTGAGAAAGAATCAAAGTTTTGCGGAAGCCAATGCTTTGGTGACGGAAATAAAAATGACAGGCAAAGGGGATATGAAGGAACTGGAACAGGTATTTCATTTAACAAAGCAAAGATTAAGTCGGCGAAACACAGATACACCTGAATAACCACTTAAAACCAAAAGGCGGTGAAAATGAATCATCAAACAACAACAAAAAAACTAAACTTAAATGCACAAAAGGAGCTTGTGGCTTCTGAACTTAAAAGGTTGGAATCTGAAGGGCTTTTTAAAAAAGAATTTATTTTTGCCAGAGAGCTTAATGAACTCTTGTCTCCTGAGATTATTCATTCGGAAGCTCTTGATGGTTTAATGCAGGCTCTTCAAAAAAAGGGGGTGGCTGTCAAGCTTAAGGCAACTGGAGAAGCATCCGGATCGGCAGAGGAAAAGGAGAATGTATTTTTATCTGAGGATTCTTCCAGTTCGGATGTATATCCTGATAGCAAAGCGCAGGATCCTGTTCGTCTTTATTTACGCAAAATAGGTGGAGTTTCTCTTTTGGATAGAAAGGGAGAGGTTCAAATTTCCCGAAGCATTGAAAAGGGAGAAAAAGAAATCATGAAGGCTATTTTAATGTGTCCTCAGGGGGCTAAAGAGGTGATTCGGTTTAAAGAGCATCTGGGGAAATCCCGCCTGAGAATCAAAGCCATTATACGCGGTTTGGATGATGAGGATCATAAATATAATGAATCAGAATTTATGATTAAAATTAAAGAGATAACAGAATATGTTGAGAGATTTTATAGAAAATGCAAAACCTCTTTTGAGATCATTAATAAGGCGGAAGAGACGACTGATGAGTATCAACAGGCCTTAAAAAAAGTTGCGGAACTCAATAAGGAGTTGGCCAAAAAAATAGAGAATATCAACTTCAATCGTAAAATCATCAACCGAATTTCCTCTAAATTTACCAATACTTTAAACCGGATTTCAGAATTGGAGGGACGGATCAAAATAGCGTTAGAGAGAACATTTTCTGAAAATTTTCAGCAAATGGAGGAAACTTATCACAAAATCGATCAAAGTCCGCAGGAATTGGAAAAGGTGAAAGCGGCCACAGGTCTTTCCTTTAATCAGTATAGACAGCTTTATCTGCCAGCTCGTGAAGCCCGTTATCGTTTAAAGAGGATATATGAGCAAACGGAAATGAATAAACAATGGCTAAGGAATATTTCCACAGAAATATGGAAGGGAGAAAGGAAAGCCGATCGAGCGAAGTCTGAATTGGTTCAGGCTAATTTAAGGTTAGTGGTTTCCATTGCAAAAAAGTACACCAATCGTGGATTACAGTTTTTGGATCTTATTCAGGAGGGAAATATCGGTTTGATGAAAGCGGTTGATAAGTTTGAATATCGCCGAGGTTATAAATTTTCCACTTATGCCACCTGGTGGATTCGTCAGGCTATCACGCGAGCCATTGCCGATCAGGCTCGTACTATACGGATTCCGGTTCACATGATTGAGACCATTAACAAGCTGGTGCGCACTTCCCGTTATTTGGTGCAGGAGTTAGGGCGTGATCCCACACCTGAAGAAGTGGCTGAAAAAATGGATATTCCTGTGGATAAAGTGAGAAAAGTTCTTAAAATTGCCAAAGAGCCCATCAGTCTGGAAACACCTGTGGGAGAAGACGGGGATTCTCTTCAAGGGGATTTTATTGAAGATAAGAATGTCATTAACCCTTCTATGGCTATGGCCAGTTTAAATTTGGTCAATCAAACCCGAAAAGTATTGGCGACCTTGACCCCCAGAGAGGAGAAAGTGCTGAGAATGCGTTTTGGTATCGGAGAGGAGAGCCATCATACACTTGAGGAAGTAGGTCAGGATTTTAATGTAACCCGTGAAAGAATCAGACAAATTGAGGCGAAAGCTTTGCGCAAACTGCGCCATCCCAGCCGAGCGGGTAAGCTGAAAAATTTTAAGAGCGATAAGTAATTTTTTTTACAAATTTGCACGCTCTTTCACAGACGAAAAATCTGAATGGGGAGTATAACTGTTGGTTATTCAGGGCCATAGGGGAAGTTCACTTCCCTTTTTTCTTTTGGGAATCTTACTGTCCGCACTGGAGACACAGGTGGGCGTTATGCAGGGTTCCGGTCGGGAAAACAGTTGAAAGCCTGTTTCAATATGTCCCAGGGGCTTATCCTGGCAACTATAACTTCGTTTAATAAAACCATCCGGCTCACGAATAATAAGGCTGCGGTAGCCGGAAGAGCATTCCCACCCTTTAAACCGGTTAAAATTAAAAGCATTAAACCTTTCCGCTTGATCCATATACCAGGCTTTGCCGCGGGAGTCGGTCAGTTCCACCTGGAAAATCTGTTGGGAGGGTGAAGGTTTAAAGTTCACTCCTGTTCTTGCCTTTGGACGAGAGGGTTTTTTACCGGATTTTTTTAAAAAGTCTTTTACATAATCTTTTTGAGGTAAGCCCTCTTTAAGTTTTTTCAACATGGCAGGGGTGTAACCTGCCACTACTTTTTGAGCTTTTTCATTACTTTGGGGTTTCAGTGTGACATTGATTTGACGGGAGTGAAAATACAGAGCCCTGTCCCATAATTCATCAAATTTATCCGGAACCATGACCATATTGATAGTGACCTGCACTTCGTTTTCCTGAAGAAAGATAATTTTGTCGGCAAACTCTTCCTTTTTGGCAAATTCCCTATGGAAAGAGGCCGTGATACTCACGCGATGGAGGGTCTTCGTGGCGGAGATATATTTTTCCAGCCATTTTATTCCCGGGCTTAGATTAGTTGTCATGTGAACAGACTGGTAATTGCTGTTTGGAGTGTCTTGAGAGTAATGCTCTAACAATGGCAAATACCCTTTATGCAAAGTGGGCTCTCCTCCACTAAAGGAAAAGTGCCAGGAATTAAAGCCCCTCTCCCGTCCCTGTCTTTTGATTTCATTCATGGTTTGAATCAGCAGTTTTAAGGGGCGATGATCAGGTGTGGAGGAACGGGCATAGGGCCAGCAGTAGGAGCATTTATAATTACAAAAGCGCCCCAGCAGCCAACTCACACAAAACAAGTCCCGATGAAGAAGACTGGCCTGTCCCACTCTTTCTATATCCGCAAAAGGGATGTCACTAAAAGCATAATCAGACAAATGGCTGGACATATATCACTCCGACTATAAAAGAGGGTTCTCTAAATGATCTTAACAAAAAAGAAAGAGGAATGCTGTAAAAAAATCATTATGTCAGCGAAAGACCGCAAAACTCAAACCGGATCAGTATATTTTCATTAAATCTGAATCCAATTCAATGGGTGTATTTATAAAATAAGTTTATTTGTTTTATCTGACTATTTACCCATATTATATTAGAAACACAATAAAGAGGAAGAGCTGTAGGATGCAAAATAAAAAGATATTTATATGGTATCAGTTGAGAGTGTCTCGGGACTTTGAGAGAGAGCCTTCCTTGGCTTT
>JAPOOY010000009.1 GCA_026713205.1 Bdellovibrionales bacterium | reverse complement strand
CGTGGCGTCCCTTCACCGAACTCCCGTGGTTCATGCCAGAGAACAGGCTCTCACCCATCCGATAAAAAAAGGAGCCAAAGTATTTGGTCTCAGCAATCAATTTTCCGCAAGTCCTGAATGGGCGGCTTGGGCCAACGGGGTGGCTGTTCGGGAACTGGATTTTCATGACACCTTTTTGGCGGCGGATTATTCCCACCCTGCGGACAACATTCCCCCTCTTTTGGCTGTGGCCCAACATACAAGAAAAACAGGAAAGGATTTGTTAAGAAGCATTGTAGCCGCCTACGAAATACATATCAGCCTGGTTAAGGGAATTTGCCTTCATAAACATAAAATGGATCACATTGCTCACCTTTGTCCGGCCCAAGCCGCAGGTATAGGAAGTCTCTTAAGCATGAATACGGAAAGAGTCTATCAGGCCATTCAACAGGCCGTTCATTTGTCCTTTACCACCCGTCAATCCCGCAAAGGGGATATTTCCAGCTGGAAAGCTTACGCTCCCGCCTTTTCAGGGAAAATGGCTATTGAAGCTGTGGATCGATCCTTACGGGGAGAAAACTCCCCCTCCCCCATTTATGAAGGGGAGGATTCTGTAATGGCCTGGATGCTGGATGGACCAAAAGCTGTTTATGAAGTGCCTTTGGCGGATTCAGGAGAAGAAAAACGATCTATTCTGGAATCCTATACAAAAGCTCACTCCGCCGAATATCAATCCCAGGCTTTTATTGATTTGGCTTTTGATCTGAGGAAAAAAATAAAAAACTTTTCAGAAATAAAAGAAATCCTTATTCACACCTCCCATCACACTCACTATGTGATTGGGACAGGATCGGGTGATCCTCAAAAAAGAGATCCTCTTGCCAGCCGTGAAACACTGGATCACAGTTTAATGTACATTTTTGCCGTGGCTTTGGAAGATGGCAAATGGCACCACGAAACCTCTTACCTTAGAGAGCGGGCCATACGACCTGAAACAGTTAAGCTTTGGCATAAAATCCGAACAGTGGAAGAGGAAAAATGGACAAAAGCCTATCATAACGAATCCAAACGAGCTTTTGGAGGAAGTGTGGAGATTTTCATGAAAGACGGTTCTGTCATTCGGGAGGAAAAGGAAGTGGCTGATGCCCACCCATTAGGGGCAAAGCCTTACACCCGAAAAGATTATCTCAATAAATTTTACACCCTAACAGAAAATAAGATAACTCCTGAAGAATCAAAACGCTTTTTGGAACTAGCGCAAAATCTGGAACAACTTTCCGATGAAGAAATGAAACAAATGAATGTGCAGACAAACCTTCCTTTACAATCTGAAAGCCAGGGGATTTTTTAGATCCTTTAAACTATATTCTCTGATTTGAAATTCACTGTTTTTTAAACGAAAACCTCAAGTTTATACTGGATCGGTTATATAACTGTACCTTTTTAAATCAATCCGATATATATTTTGAAAACATGAATACTTTTACTCCCTCTGATTATCAACCTCCTTTAAATCCGGAAGAATTTATTGTGCCTGCACCGGACAAATCCAATGGAGAAAGTATTGAGCTGGATGTTTTGTTTGTGGGAGCAGGGCCCGCCTCTTTAGCCAGTGCCATTAAATTGGCTGATCTCCTAAAAGCCAGCGGAAAAGAACTGGAAATTGGTATTATGGAAAAAGCGGACGAATTGGGAGGACACACTCTTTCCGGAGCCGTTATCAATCCCCTTGTTTTTCAATGGCTTTTTCCGGAAAAAAGAGAAACTGACTGGCCCTTTAAGGATAAGATTACAAAAGAAGCCTTTTATTTTCTCACGAAAAACTTTTCCATTCCTCTCCTCACTCCCCCTGGAATGAAAAATAAAGGCTATTATACGGCATCCCTCTGTGAAGTGGTTCAATGGCTGGGAAAGGAAGCGGAACAAAGAGGAATTCATATTTTTACTTCTTTCCCCGCAAACCAACTCCTGATAAAAGAGAATCGGATTGTAGGGGTTACCTCCAAAGCTTTTGGAATAAATAAAGATGATTCTAAAGAGCCCGCCTTTGAACCGGCTTCAAACATTTTTGCGAAAACAGTTATTCTTTCCGAAGGGAGCCGGGGACACCTTACACAAGCCTGGCTTGCAAAAGAACAGATTAGCAGCAAATACCCTCAAACCTACGCTCTGGGTGTTAAGGAAATATGGGAGGTCAAAAAACCACTGGATAAAGTGATTCATACCATAGCCTGGCCCTTGGATCACAACACTTTTGGAGGAAGCTGGTTTTATCCCATGGGAAAGCAATTCATTTCCATTGGTTTGATGGCCGGTTTGGATTCCCCTGATGGAGAACTTTCTGTCCATGACAAACTTCAGATAATGAAAAAACATCCTTTATTTTCCCCCTGGCTGAAAGAGGGAAAATGTGTGGAATGGGGGGCAAAAACCGTCCCGGAGGGGGGATGGAATGCTCTGCCGGAAAAATTGTATGGAAACGGAATTTTAATTATTGGGGATAGCGCGGGTTTAGTGAACATGGCTTCCCTCAAAGGAATACACTACGCCATGGCTTCCGGAGTTTTTGCGGCGGAAACCCTCTTTTATGCTTTCCAAAAAGGAGACTTTTCAAAGACCAATTTAAAAATGTATGCGGAAAAAATCCACGACAGTTTTATCAAAAAAGATCTATATAAATCCAGAAATTTACGGCAACTCTTTCATAAGGGGCTTTTTAAGGGTCTCTTTAAGGCAGGTCTAAACACTCTTACACTGGGACAATGGCCTTCCGATTTTAATGAAAAGGAGCTTTCACAGGATGTTCAGATTAAAAGAAGCCTGAAAAATTTATCTTCAAAAGAAACCGGGAAACAGGATGCCGTTTTTCTCTCCGGAAATAAAACGAGGGATAAAATCCCCTCTCATCTAAAGACCGGGAAAAATATCCCTCCTGAATTGGGAGTTTTTTATCAAAACCTTTGTCCCGCAGGAGTGTATGAACAAAAAAAACATCTGCTCATCAATGCTCCAAACTGCATTGACTGCAAAGCAACGGATATCCTGGGGCCCCGATGGACTCCCCGAGAGCGAGGCAGCGGCCCCCATTACAAACAAATGTAAGATCTGTTTTGAAGAAAAATGAGGCCGGCCGTGAAATGAAACCCAAAGAGATTCAAACACAATTGGAATGTGTCTCTTTTTCATACACGCAGTAAAATAAATTATGAAAATCTTCAAATTCTCTAAATAATTAAAATCAATAAATAATTTCTTGAAAAAAATCAGCAGAAAAATTTTGAATGTCTAAAATACAGAAAAAATAATTTTTAATGGTACAATAAATTATTGGATTGAATTAAAGTTAAATTAAAAATATGAAACTGAAATTGATTGCCAAATCATGTATCGGTTTGACGCTCTTACTTTTTTCTATTGATCTTTTCTCCGATGAAAAAAAACAAGCTGCCTTTGAGCAGAGGCAGTTTTTTATGGACCAAACATGGGGTTCTCCTCAACCGGACAGCTTTTCTCT
>JAPOOY010000010.1 GCA_026713205.1 Bdellovibrionales bacterium | reverse complement strand
TTTTTTCTCTTCCTCTCTTTTGAGTTCAAACACAACTTCGTCCTCCTCACTCAAAACTGGAAAGGAAAAAAGAAAGCCAGCCATAAGAAAAGACAGTAAAAGGCCTAAAAAATTCATTTTTTATCCTCCCAGGAAAAATCCAGAATTTTTCGGATTTTAAAGTCCTTACCCTCTCTTAAGCCCTCGTCAGGAAGTAAGGAGGTATTTAGGAGAAGGGATTTTATTTTGAAAGGTTTAGATGTTTTAGTGTGATTTAACACTCTTACATAGTCATAATGGGATTTTTTGGTGGGAAGAATGTTAAATAAAAACACTTTGTCACTGCACTTTAAAATCAGGTTTGACGGCTGAGACTTCCATTTTTTAAGAAGAATATGAGCATCTTTTGGACTGAACTTGTCCACTTCCGCCTTAATATCATTAGGAGAGCCTGTGAGGGCCTTTGTAATAGAGCAAGGAAGACTTAAAAGACTAACTCTTCCCGGAAACAAAAACAAAGTAACGGGCTTTTCCTCTGATGCAACAAGAAACTTCACACTTTCCGTTTTTGCTTCCTTTACAAAAAAGGAAAAGAGCAAAAGAAAAATAAACCTACTTAACCTCAACATTTGTAACACTGTACCTCCAAGGGTTTGCATAACTTCTTTTATTGCCTGTAAGAGAAAGTAAAATAAATTTATTTTTTTCCTTAAGAACTCCTTTTTTATAAAGGTAGCTTCTGATTTTTGCCTCATACTTGTTTGATTTTATTTTTTTGATTCCTAAAAGTTCTGAGGATTGAATGACCTTAAATTCCTTTATAAAATTCATCATCTCTTTAAATTCAGGCTTTTTCTTTTTCCAAAGGCTTTTTGTCATTAAATCCCCTGAAAGGGAAATATGTCTTTTGTAACTTTCTTCATCAAAATTTAAAGTGAGAGCTATAAAATGCCGGATAAAGTTTTCTACCTCCAAAGGGTCTTTTTTCTCTTCGTCTATTAACTGATAGGAGTTCTGTGTTTTCCCAATAAGGACCACATTTTCCCTGTTCATAAAGGCCAGGGCTGTGGCCACAGTTCCCCAGAGGAAAAGCCCTCCAATAAAAAGCAAAAACACCATCTCGTTCTTATAAATAATCCAAAGCTGTTTCATAGCTTGCTTTCCTCATCTTTATTTTGGTGATGGTGGGGGGCGATGTTTCTTTCCCCCTCTATCCAGTCTTCCCTATGGATACTGTCGCTGAACTGAATGGATTTTTTTTCTGGCCTTGAAACTTCAAGGGTTTTTTCAGAGACCTGGTGTTCTGGTTCATTTAAAGGAAGCTCAATTTGGCTTTGATGTGCCTTTGAAACTGAAATTTTGCTCTCCTTTATAACTTCAGAAGAGGTACTTTCCTGAGCTTTGTTTATAACCTCATTTTGGATATGAGTTTCATTTTTACTTTCAGTGTGATTTTCCTGACTGATATGGCTTTCTTTTAAAGGATGAGGGGCTTTCTCTTCAGGAGCTTTTATCTCCTTTGTTATCTCCTTTGACTCATCTGACTTGGGAAATAGTATGTCATTAAGATTACCTGACTGCTGTGATTGCCACGATCTTA
>JAPOOY010000026.1 GCA_026713205.1 Bdellovibrionales bacterium | reverse complement strand
TGAGTTCGGCTTTGACACAGATGCGGCTGTAAGTCGCTCTGTGGCAAAACGCATGTTTGAATTTTTGACCCCTAGAGTCTGTTATAAAGGGTGTAAGTATTTTTTCTTATGAAGCTCCGGAAAAATTCAAACCGGTTTAGTATAACATTTCCAGAAGCCCCCCTCTTTTCAAGCTGACACAGGTTAACCAGCCAAAAAGCAAAGCCAGGGAAAAGGGAATGGTGTGCAGGGTGGATAGTTCCGGTTTTTGAAATTTAGTGAGAAATATCAAATTGGCTATAAAATCTCTGAATTTTTTATCCAGAACAATTTTAAACACTCCTAAAAGCAAAGCCCAGGGGAGGGCATAGAGAAGGGAAAGACCTGCATCCATCCAGGAGGCTGTAAAAGCAAAAACAACCAAGAGTTTTAAATCTCCTCCTCCGACAATTTTTGTCAGGTATAAGGGGACACCCATTATACAAGCCAGAAGAGCGGACAGGCCGGAGGTCAAAATACCGGAAAATCCCTTTAACAGGATTGTTCCAATTAAGGCTACAGGAAGCAGGAAGAGAATCAGCTTATTGTGAATTTTTCGGGAGCGGAGATCATCTCCCACTCCCACAGCTAAAATAAGGGTCGTTAGAAGAAATTCAGCCCAAGGAGCGGAGATCATGATTTTAAAGGATAAATGTTTTTATTAAAGGTGAAAAGGAGAATTCTTTATTTCCAGGAGACAACTTGACTTCCGGCATCCCGTTTGAAAAAACCTTGACCTGTCATGATTCGTTTTTCCAACCGCGCCGCCAAAACGGGGCCGGATTCTTTAAACATAGCCACAGGCCCCGTGGCCGGAGAAAAGGAAGCCGCCAGTAAAATAGCGGACATAGTGAGCAATAAAATATATTCAATAACCATTAGAGAAACTTACCTTCCCTTGAAAACTTCTCCAAGTTTTCCACCCATTTCCTCTGTTCGGGTTTCAATGATAGTAACAATTTTATCTTTAAAAACCATAACAATCACAGCGACCACAACGAGTATGAGAATATACTCTGTGGCTCCCTGTCCGGATTCATCCTGCCACAGCTTGCTGAGAAAACTTTTCATAAAACACCTCCTTGTTAATTTACTTTCGGTTTTTTCTTCAGCTAACTGTAATTATTTTAACTGATAGGAGAGGAGGATTCCAGATTCTTTCTTAAGTCAGGAAGAGTTCTCATTGATGAAAAAGGATTTCAGACATTTTTCCGGAAAACTTGTTTCATTTTGAAACAGGTTAACAACAAATTGTTTTTGTTGATGCTCATTCAGTTAGAAACCGGAACAATATAACTAGAAATTCAAACCCAATCGGCACAGACCAGAAAGAAAGATCAGGTATCGGCATTTTGAAATTCCAGAATTTGTGAGCCAATTACTAAAATCACAGCAATCAGCAAGACAGCGATAAAAAGCCATTTCATATAGCCACCTAATGACAGGGGTTTTAAATCTTCTATCCTTCCTTTCTTTCCATCTCCCGGTTTTTTAACTTGCAGTTTGTTTTTTTTCTTCTGGGCGTTGGGAATTTCCCCACCCTTTTGAGAGGTAGCCGCTTGTGCCTGAAAAACCGGAGGTGGTTTATCATTTTCCTCCTCTTCATATTCAACAGAGATACGCCCCAGGTATCCCACTCCCATTTCCCCTGAATTGTCACTATTGGATAAATTCTGATTTGATTTGAGTTTTACATCTTTCATTCCTCCTTTTTTTCCTCGTTTTTTACGCGCTTTTCTTTTGGCTTTATTACTACTGCTTTTGTTTTTATTGCCTAAATCCATAGCGAGAAATCTGTCAGCGTTGGCGCCGGAAGCTTCAGTGCCACTTCCTTCTGTAAAATTATCT
>JAPOOY010000011.1 GCA_026713205.1 Bdellovibrionales bacterium | reverse complement strand
ATTCAAACATGCGTTTTGCCACAGAGCGACTTTCAGCCGCATCTGTGTCAAAGCCGAACTCATTTTTGACCCCTATAGTCTGTTATAAAGGGCTTATGTCTCTTAAATAAAAACCGGAAAATTTCAAGCCCGATCGGCACAAAATAAAATTATGCGCTATTTTTAGATTAAAATTTTATTAAAACCAGACTATATTATTTCCGCTATGGCTTTTTTGGCTTTTGAAGGAATAGACGGATCCGGCAAGACCACTTTAATCCAAAGTCTTTCAAAAATTTTAAAAAAACAGGGGATTCCGCTTGTGATCACCCGGGAACCGGGAGGAACGGAAGTGGGTCAGGAAATCAGAGCCCTTCTCCTCAAAAAAAGACTCAACCCTCCTCTCCCTTCCGTGGAAACCCTGCTGTACTATGCAGACAGAAAACAAAATGTGGATCAAGTTATTCAACCCGCTCTTAAAGAAGGAAAATGGGTGCTTTCCGACAGGTACTGGGCCAGCACTTCAGCCTTTCAATGCGGGGGACGGGGAGAAAGTGAAGCGCTGGTTAACTTACTCAGGGAAAAAATCTGTGGAGAGTGCCAGCCTGACCTCTGGATACTGTTGGACCTCCCCGTGGAGCAATCTCTAAAAAGATTAAATAAATTTTCCAGAAGCCATTTGGATCGTTTTGAATCGGAAGACAGGGAATTTCATCAAAAAATCCGGGATTACTACCTCAAATTGTCCCATGAAAATCAGGAAAAATGGCTTATCCTGGATGCCACTGAGCCTTCAAGCGAGATACTTTCAAAACTTCTCACTCACCTGGAAAGAAAAAAGATTTTAAAATAAAAACAGTTGTTTTAGATAAACTTCCCCGATTTAAATTTTCAGATTTTTTGAATGGAAGCAATATGAGCGCCCCTTCATAATGGAATGAGGTCTAAAAGTTCAGCCCTGCGTTTTGCTTTAGTGCGACTTACAGTCGCATCTGTGTCAAAGCCGAACTCACTTTTAGACCTCATTCCATTATGAAGGGGTATCTGGATCTCAATAAAAAACCTGAAAATTTGGGAATTATATATTTAACACAGCAAATAGCTTAAAAAAACTTTTCAAATACAACAGTTTTTCAATTTTTAAAAATAAAAACCAAAGAATCTTATGAACGGCTGTAAATTTAGCCTTAATCTTGGTTTTTAAAAATTTTGCGGAATTAAATAATAATTCCCGAAAATGTAAATACGATAGATAGGAATGCCGTTTTAAGGAAGATAAACACAGCGAAAGCCGATATCATGGCCCAAACGAGTTCTATCCCGGTCATACTGTAAATTTACGGAAAATATTCCAGCCGACCGAGATTGTCCCCCACGAACAATGAGGCTTTTACTGCTTTTCATATTGGCATAACCTAAACCCCAATAATAGTTTCTCCGCAAATCCCCACCTCCACCGGAGTAGTCTTTCTTTGGCCCAAACTGTTTACGCAGGGTTGTTGTCATCTTATAAACATGATCGCTAAAATTATAGCTGTTTTTGTTCTCATCCTTCATCATCTCTCCCACATTTCCACACATATCCCAGATAACATACCCGCTGGGAAGATAATGGGTTCTTCTCTTATAATGCCACTTGGAACCACAATCTGATCCGGCACAATCATCCCTGTCATCAGTAGAAGCGGCCTGAGGAGAACCCACGATCACACCGCAGTTTAACATGTTACCTTCTCTAACTCGGGACTTTCCATAGGACCAATTTCTATCCTCTTCTTCAATTAAATGAACTATATTCATCCATTGGTCATTGGTCATTAAATCGTATCGGCTTCCCTCGTTGTTCTTACACAGAGCGACAGCATCTGTATAGGAAACACGAGTGATGGGTCGTCCTTCCGGTTTGGAGACAGCTCGCGCATCCTCCAGTTTTGCTTCATATTTCATAACACAAAATGAACTCTCATAAAAATCCTCGTTGGAGGGAATGGGGATATAACCTTTTTCACAGTCAAATGCCACCCGCACCTCTTCACAAACCACATTGGAATCCTCTCCATGAGCAATACGGAAAAATACATTTCTCTCTTTTGTCGCTAAATAGGTTAAATTTAAAAAAACCTTCCATCTCCCACGACTGCTGCAATAAGGGTTTTTGGTAACTTTGTAGCCATTCACCTCAATAGTAACAAGCCGATCTCTTTCACTACACTGCCCTTCCAACTCATATCTTCCTGTATTTCGTGAATCTACAAAGGGCAGAACAGTTTTAAGAGTCACCTTCGGCTCGTCCTTATAAGGTTCCCGGTTACAGCGGGAACGGTTTATGCGGCGATCCGGACCGGAAAAATCAATCTCCGTAACATCTCCGCTCCTTGGACGACGCTGGCGCCGTGTATCACAAAAACTGAGAGAAAAAAGCAATAGAATACAAATAAGGAATTTCATAACACCTCTTCCCTACCATTATTCCCTTAAAGGGACGAGCTTTTCAATTTTAAATTTCCTGGAGCAGCTCAAAGACTTTTAGGTTTACAGCCCTTAGTCCTGAAGCGCCCTTTATGAATTTGAAATTCACCTCAATTAAAACAAAATAAAGGAGGTTGTTATGATTTGTCATGAAGTGGATTATAAAATCATTGGAAATGATCTCCAACAAGTGGAAGTGGAGTTGGATCCAAATGAAACAGTGATTGCAGAAGCAGGCTCCATGAATTACATGGAACAGGGAATCCAATTTGAAACTAAAATGGGAGATGGCTCCAATCCAAAGGAGGGGTTTTTAAAAAAAGCCTTAGGAGCCGGTTCCCGGGTTCTCATGGGAGAAACTGTTTTCCTGACTCACTTCACCAATAGGGATGCAAGCAAACGAAAGGTCACTTTTTCCTCCTCTTATCCTGGAAAAATTGTGCCGCTGAATTTAAAAGAATATGGAAATCAGGTCATTTGTCAAAAGGGGGCTTTTTTATCAGCCGCCCTTGGAACCCGCATGAACATCTACTTTAAAAAAAACATAGGAGCCGGTCTCTTTGGAGGAGAAGGGTTTATTCTTCAAAGGCTTATAGGGGATGGCATGATTTTTCTTCACGCCGGAGGTTCCGTTATTCAAAAAGAACTGAAGGGACATAAACTTCGCGTGGATACAGGCTGTATTGTGGGTTTCACTCCCGGAATCCAATATTCCATAGAAAGAGCCGGAAATTTAAAGTCCATGATTTTTGGAAAAGAGGGTTTGTTTCTGGCTACTCTCTCCGGGAATGGAACAGTATGGCTGCAAAGCCTTCCCTTTTTAAGGCTTGTAAATACCATCATTCCCTATATCCCCCATCGGCGATAGAAGACGCCAACTCTTATACCAATCCGGTTTTTTTAACAATATCATAAGCCCTTTATAACAGAGATTTCCGTGGAAGAGTTTTTTTAAATTCTGAAAATAGAATCCTGCATATAGCCGACATGATGTTTGCTCGTGGGGATCAGCTGAACGGAAAAAGCAGGGTATCAGTTTTCAGGCAGTTATTTCAAACAGGTTTAAGTGTTCAAAACATAACAGACTATAGGGTTAAAAATTCAAACAGAAGAAGTATTCTTGTTTTTAAATGTAAAGGAAGAGTGCAAATTCAAAAGCTGTTTAAGATCTTTTTCATTTAAAAGCCGGCTTCCGCCTAAAGTTTCAGCCAAATAAATAATCTGAGCGGAATGCTCCAAACACTCCATTGTTAAATAAGCGGACTGCAAGTCTTCTCCCCATGTCACCGCGCCGTGGCGGGATAAAATGAGCGCACGGCTTGTTTGTAAAAAAGGACAGAGACTCTGAGCCATTTCCTCTGTCCCCGGACAAGCATAGGGAATAATAGGAATCTCTCCCAAAGCGATAACTGTTTCCGATAGCACGGAGGGAAGAGTTTTCCACCTCGGGCGGGATAAACTTAAACTCACCGCAAAAGGGGGATGAGCATGAACAACAGCCCTGGCTTTTTTCTGCTCCCTGTAAACTGTTAAATGCATACTCTTTTCACTGGAGGGATTCCCTTTAAGAGGCGCCCCTTCCGGACTCATGGAGCAGAGATCTTCCTCATTTAAACAATTTTTTGGCACTCCTGAAGGGGTGATAGAAATTGTCTTGTTTTTTTGATTGTACACACTGACATTTCCGTCAATCCCCGCCAAAAAATTTTTCTGATACAGCTTACGGCAAACTTCAATAATATCCATAAGTAAACTCCTCCGGTTTGAAATGTTCCGGTTCTT
>JAPOOY010000153.1 GCA_026713205.1 Bdellovibrionales bacterium | reverse complement strand
CTTGAATATGGAAAGAAAACTCAGAGAATTACAAGAACAAAACACATTGTTGAGACAAATACTGTTGAAAAAACATCTTGAAACAGTTGGAACAGAATTAGTAAGAAATGACGAATTTCAAATGAACACAGTATTAGGGGTTTATGGCCAGATTGCAGTGATTTGCTATTGTATAGATGAAGATGTAAAGATGTGGCCTGAAAGTATCGCTCCCTTCAAAGAAGGATTAAATGAAGCTATTAGCGATGCAGAAAAAAGTTGTAAACAAACAGACGGATCCTTAGGAGCATGTAAAGAAATCCTTATTTGAAAAGTTCTCTCAAGTTAAATAAATCTCAATAAAAATTAGCTGGCTGAGTTTAAAAAACGGCGTCTTTCGTCGGGTAAATTCTCAGGTGGTTTTAACCCCTTCTTCTTCAGTTTTTCAACCAAAGTGGTACGATTTAAATTTAACAGAGCGGCAGCCCTTCGGCGATTCCAATTTGTTTTTTCCAGCACCTTCATTAAAATAGCATTCTCATACTGGTTAACAGCTTCATTAAAATCCACCCCGTGACTTGGGATACTCACCGTGCTCAGGGACATATTCTGATTCTTTGACAGCCTGTACTTTTCAGGAAGATCACCAAATTCAATCTTTCCTCCGGATTTAAGCACGGACAGCCGCTCCACAAGATTTTCCATTTCCCGAATGTTCCCCGGCCAGAAGTAGTGGCAAAGGGATTCCAAGGCCTCTTCGGAAATACCGGTTATTTTACTATCTTTTCCTTTATTGAAAATCTTAATAAAATGATTCAGCAAGAGGGGGATATCCTCCTTTCTTTCCCTGAGGGGGGGAATGGAAATGGGTATAATGTTTAAACGGTAATAGAGATCCTCCCGAAAAGCTCTTCTTTCAACAGCTTTTTCCAAATCCATATTTGTCGCGGCTATAACACGCACATTGCAGGGAATGGGCCGACACTCTCCCACCGGTTCAAATTCCTTTTCCTGAAGAACCCGAAGCAATTTAACCTGAAGATGTAAATCCATTGTGCCAATCTCATCCAAAAATAAAGTCCCTCCTTCGGCCATTTCAAATCGTCCCTTCCTATTATAAAGAGCCCCCGTAAAGGCTCCCTTTGCATGACCAAAAAACTCACTTTCCATTAAATCCTTTGGAATGGCTCCACAGTTCACACTGACAAAAGGAGCGGAACTGTCACGGGCGCAGTGTACGGATCGGGCTACAAGTTCCTTACCGGTACCGCTTTCTCCCGTAATTAAAAGAGTGGAGGCGGTCTGAGCTGTTTTCCTCATAAGATCTGTTACTTTTAATAGGGCTTCACTCTGCCCTATCATTTGATCAAAACGATATTGCTTCCTGATATTGGCCTTAAGATTTTCATTTTGACGAATCAACTCTTTCTGAGAAAGAGCCTTCTCCGTGAGTTTTAAAAGAACAGATAACTCAAAGGGTTTGGCTATAAAGTAAAAAATATCGTTTTTCACGGCTTCCACGATATTTGTATTTACGGAAACTTCCGCTGTGATCAAAAGAGCCTGAAGAGAGGAATCTTTTTCCCTGAGCCGCTCAATGAGATCGGTGCCACGCCCGTCGGGGAGATTTAAATCAACAATTGCCAGGTCAGGCCGGAAACGGGAAAAGCTCTTCGCTTTCTGAAAACTATCCTCACAGTGAACTTCATAACCCTTGGATTCCAGAAAAATCCCAAGAGAACGACTGAGCGCCGGTTCATCCTCAACAATTAAAATACGGCCTTTCATACCTTACAGAATACAGGATATAGAAAGGTTTGTGAGGGTTGAGTTAAAAAACTAGACGAAAATTTGTATTTTACAGGGAATTTGAATTTCTTATAAGAAACAAAGTAGAGTATCCGATCGGATTTTAAAGGGCTTTTTCTAAAGCTTGTCTGATGAATTTTTGATAATGGATGCCTTTGGTTTTAGCTCGGTTTTTTAACGCTTTCACCAATGACTCTGACATTCTGATTGTAACAGTTTGATTTTTTGGATAAAATTCAAAATGAGTTTTCTTAAAATTTCCAGAATGGATATAATCAGACAAATCCTTACTTAAAATTTTTTCCGCCGTCTTATTTGTCTTTATTCTTTTTAAATGTTTCTTCATATCTTTGCACCTCCTTTTTATTCATAAAACGCGCGCTTATGGGCCTGATAGTTCTTTTCCCTCTTCTGTTTCTAAAAGTAAATGCCACCACGATCATTTTTTTTGGTCCCTTTCCAATGGCTAAGAACCGCTCTTCCTCAGAAGAATGCTTTAAATCAGGCGCAACATAAATTTCCTCTTGAAGAAAAAAACTTTCAATATCTTCTCTTCTAAGCCCATGCTTTGTACATTTGTCGCTGTTGCCCTTGTCCCAATTAAAACCTTCAAATTTCACTCCCCTTCATTGTATCAAATGTAAATACTTTTGTAAATACTTTTTTTGATGATTATTAACCAGTATAAAACAAAGGGAAAACCGGATGAATATATTACCGGCTGTTTTCAGCCACTGATTTACGGGATGCAGCGGAGAGAAGACGGGATACAATGTCCTGACACCGATTAACAGCAGAATGCATATCCCCTAAAAAATGTTTCTCCTTGGTATCAATCAACCCGTTTTCAATAACAGTGAGAAGAGCTTTTATTCCTGCAATGGGATTATTCAATTCATGAGCCATACTGCTTTTTATTAAACCCAACTCCCTTGACTGAGCCTGGTTGGAAATTTCTCTCTCCATTTTAATTTCCTCCGTAATATCCTTAACTAACAAAAGATGAATCTTCAATCTTTCACTTGTAAGGAATACCGTCTTTATGGAAAATTCCAGATTCATTGGCGAAGCCCCTAATGGACTATTAGCCACCCATGTCTCCTCTTTCCCTAAAGAAGAAGGCGGTTTCACAGGAATGGGAAACACGGAAAAAACATTCTTACCGGCTATTTCCGTTTTTCTTCTTCCTGTTAATTGACGAAAGGCTTTATTGGTTCGGAGCATTTGAAATTTTTCATCTGTAATACAAAGCGCTCTATAAAAAGAATCAAAGACAAGGTCCCATTGATCTTTTGAAGTTTCCAACTGCTTTGTGCCCTCCATAAAATAAAGAGCAGAGGAAACCATGTCACCAATTCGTCTTAAAAAGCTTTTTTGAGTCCCTGATATCTTTCCGGAAGAAACAAAAATCAATTGACCATATTCACGCCCCTTACAGGTTAAATCTCTTTTAAAACGATGGGATGCAGGCACATAATCTGAAAAATGCATCTTCCGGGAAAAATCCCCTTTCCCCTCTGAAAACGGGGAAGCCTTCAAAACAAAACTATCCAAAGTATCATGATCACCCCTTTCTCCCGCATTTATTAAAGCTGAATTGTTTTGAAAAAGAGGACCTTTGAGATTCCAATAGATTTGGGAAACCTCACAGAGCTTCAGAAAATCTTTCTTTTGAAGTTCAAATAAATCCTCCGGTTTGGAAAATCGGCAAAGGATCTGCAACGCCCTGTACAGTCGTGCATTTCTTTCATTGAAAATTTTAGAGTTTTTATCCTGCTCTTTCCCTGAAGAGATTTGATTTAAATCCTTAGCCTGTTTCAATCAAAAATCCTTTTTTAAATAACAATACACTTATGCTCCTCCGGCTTGAAATTTTCCGGTTCTTCATAAGAAAAAATACTTACACCCTTTATAACAGCCCATTCAGCCCTGCGTTTTGCCTTAGCGCGACTTTCAGCTTGTCCCTCCAGAGACGGGGGCGTCCAACATTGCGTTTTGCTTTAATGCGACTTTCAGCTGCGCTTGTGTCAAATTCGCGCTCATTTTTGACCTCTATAGTCTGTTATAAAGGGCTTATGTCTCTTAAATAAAAACCGGAAAATTTCAAACATGATTCGTATAAACCTCAAACCAGACAGGAGCGAAACACTTTTAAAAAAAACTGTTCCATAAAACTTAAGCCAGCCAAGAGGTGAACCGGCGCCTCTTTATCTCTTATAATACTACGAAAACACTTGTATTTTTGAAAGCCAAGTTAATCTGGAAAACCTCTTTTACTGGCTAAAGGGCTGGCTACGCCACTTCGGTTTAAATTTTCACAGGATCATTATACTCCTCCAGTTTGAAATTTTCAGATTCTTCATAAGATAAAAATACTTACACCCTTTATAACAGAATCTAAGGGTCAAAAATTCAAACACGATTGGTATAACATCTTTGGCCGCGGCTCTCAAAACTCCAAAGTTTCTTGATTTTTTGTTTTAAAAGAAGAAGTATATTTGAAGAAAACAATTTGATTTTAATTTTTTTGGAAAAGGAACAATTTAATGAAACTGGATTTTTTTAAACATTCAATCAGAAAACGGGGAACTGTATGGCTCTCTGTCCTGTTCATTTTCTCATTTCAAACAAGAGCTGTCTCTCAAATATCCGCCTTTGTGGACAGACAAGAGGTGGCTTTGAATGAAGCTCTGACATTTACAATTCAAGTGGAGACTCAAACTAAAAAACCGAAAGCTCTTATTTTTCCAAATTTATCTGAACTGAGAGATTTTAATGTCTTGGAAAAATGGTCCGGCACACAGGAATCCATCTCTTTTATCAATGGAAAAATGACCCGAAAAAGCTTTCTAACAAGAAATTACAAATTACAGCCCAAGACTCAGGGGCGGCTCAGGTTGGACTCCTTTGATGTGAAAGTGGATGGCAAGGCCTTTAAGACAAAGGAAATTTTTATTCAAGTCACCCCCCCTGTGGGCCCCTCCGCTCCTTCTCAACCCTTTTCTCTCTCTCCTTTTTCACACGGATTTAAAAATCTGTTCCCGACCCCCTTTCAAAAGGGAAAGAAGGCTCGTGTAAAATTCAAACTCTTTTTGGACAAACCGAGCGCCTATGTTGGAGAAATGGTTTTGGCAGATTGGGTGGCCTTTTCCAGCGTGGAAAAGATCAATTACCAGATTGAAAGAATACCCACATTGAAGGGTTTTTGGAGAAAAGAGTTGGTGGCTCCAGGAACAAACGCCGTTTTTCTGGGAACTGAGGTAATAGACGGTGTTCTTTACAAAAAAGAACTTTTGCATTCTTTTGCTTTGTTTCCCGTAGAAACGGGAGAATTGGAAATTGATACCTATACAATACGATTTTTGGATTTATTCAGCTTCTCAGGAGGAGGTAAGAAGTCCACAACTCCGCGCCGATTCTCTGTGAAACCTTTGCCTTCAGAAGGGCAAAGGAATTTTTCAGGGGCCGTGGGAGATTTCAAAATAAAAGCCTCCCTCAGCGAAAAACAAACACAAACGGGCAAACCTCTATCTTACAAATTGCGTTTTGAAGGTACGGGACAGGTCCGTACAATTCAAACCCCTAAGATTCCTTTCCCTTCCTCCGTAAAAATCTATCCTCCCGCCGAAAAATCAGAATTCACCGTTGAAAAAAGCTGGAAAGAATTTGAGTTCCTCATTATCCCACAAAGTACAGGCATTGTTACAATCCCCTCCTTCTCCCTGACAACCTTCCATCCCAAGTCAGAAAAATATCGCTTCCATCAAATTCCTTCCTTCTCCTTTGATGTAACAAAGGGAGAAGGGAAAGAATTGTCAGAAAATCTATCGTTCTTTGGCAAGGACTCAAAAGAGCCTGAACAGCCCCAGTGGAATTTTCTAAGCAAAAACCCCCTCTTTGTTTTTAATCAAAAAATCCTACTGAAATTTTGGATTATTTTTTATGCCGCCTTTATACTGGCTTTTGTCTCTCTTTATTCTATTCGCCGGAGAAACCAAATCAAAATATCCCTTGAAGAAGACCTGGAAATACAATTCAAAAAAATCCAGGAGCTTGCAGACCAAAAGCATACAGAAAAAACGGCTGTGGCATTAATCAATTTAATTTACCAAACAGTTTCCCAAATAACTCAGGACAGGGAGACCTCCCAGGAATGGGAAAAAATGCTTCAAGCTCTGCCTCCCAGCCTGCATAGAAAATTTGCAGAGCCTTTGACAATACTCATTCAGGAGCTTGAAGCTTTCAGTTTTGCTCCTAAAGGAGACTCCTCTGTTAAAAAACAAATCCAACCCCTTGTGAAAAGAACTTACAACCTTTTAAGAAAAATAGTCAGCTCTCTTTCAAACACCTCAAGAGGAAATTGAGAATGAAATTGTTTTTTGCGATATTCCCTTTATTTTTTCTACCACTTAATTTTACAAACTCCTCTGAGTTGGCCACCTATACCGCCAGTGAATCTTTTAAAGCGGAAACGATGGCTGAGGGGCTGGGCGTGGTATGGG
>JAPOOY010000012.1 GCA_026713205.1 Bdellovibrionales bacterium | reverse complement strand
TTTTATTTAAGAGACATAGGCCCTTTATAACAGACTCTAGGGGTCAAAAATGAGTTCGGCTTTGACACAGATGCGGCTGTAAGTCGCTCTGTGGCAAAACGCATGTTTGAATTTTTGACCCCTAGAGTCTGTTATAAAGGGTGTAAGCATTTTTTCTTATGAAGAACCGGAAATTTTCAAACCGGACCAGTATAACAACAAATCGCTTTATACCAATCAAGATTGAACTGTATGGGTTTTCTAGAGAAAACACAAAATCCAAACACGATCGGTAGAGCTACTCTCCTTTGTCATTCTTTTTTTGCTTGGTATCTTTAACTTTTAAAGCTTTTTCCGCAATGGAAACAATGGATTTGCCAGGCAGTTTATGCACAGCCTTTGCTACGGCGCCCGCCACGGTCTCTATGGCTTTCGCCACAGCCTTTGCCACTATTACCTCAGGACTTTGCTTGTTTCCATCATTCTGTTTTTTATCTGTCATTTTAAAAAACCTCCTCTTATATTCATAATTCCACTTTAACACCAGAAATAAATAGTTGTCAAAAAGCTGACAGCCCTGTCAAAAGCTCTGTCCTCCGGAGAAATAAAAGAGAGACAAAGGAGGCCAAAAACAGAGATTCTCCCTTGTTGAATCCTGGAACAAAAATTGCTTATCCTCTCTATAAAAGGAAAAGAGCTGGTTCTATAAAATAGAAACAAAGTGATCTCTTAATCCAGGGTATTAATCCGGCTCTAACAAAATACAGGAGTCAATATCTGAAAAAATAGAGATAGAGATGAAAAAGGACATCCTGTCATAAAAACTGTGCTATGAGAAAAAATATGAAGTCTTCAAATCCCACTCTGTCACTGAAACATCAAAAAGATCAGCTAAAAAAAGAAAGAACACAGTTTTTACTAAGCCTTCTGAATGATGGAGAAGCCAGTGAAAGACTCCTGGAATGGGGCGGGCGACTGGCTTTGGAGAATGAAAACTGGAGTATTGCCGAAAGTATCTTTGCCAGTCTTCTGGAAAGACGCAGAAACGCAGAGGATCTCGCCGGACTGGGACAGGCGCTCCTTCAACAAAATCGGCTGGAAGAAGCCGAAGAATGCTTTTTGGATGCTTTAAATTATATCATGGAGCCATGCCCTTTATTATTTATTGTCCAAAAGAATTTGGGTTATATTTGCCTCCTTAATCATAACTTTGAAATGGCGGAAGAATACTTCAACAAAGCGTACACATTAAACCCCCAATCCTCTTCCCTCCAATTTCAGAAAGCTTATCTGCACTTAAAACAAGGGGAATATAAAGCCGCAGAAAGCGGTTTTAAAAATTTACTTCAAAATCAGCCGAACAACTCAAAAGCCTGGCTTGGGCTGGCTTTAAGCCGTAGAGCTATGAATGAATGGAAATTGGCGGAAGCTTGCCTTTTTCAGTGCCTGGATTTGGATTCCCAAAACAAACAAGCCCTGCAACTACGGGATCAATGGGCAAAAACGGATTCCGACTTAATAGCTTCTGAATTTGCCTTTGCCTCCTGATTTATCTCAATGGGAGTTATACCGATCGTGCTTTGGTTTTCTGTTTGATAACGCCGTTTCCTCCTCTAAGATGGCTTGATCTAAAACCTGACAAATCCGGCAGGCCCATCTTTCAGGAACGATCCAAATCCATAAAATCCTTACTGACTGAAGGCCAGATCGGATGGATTGTTCTAATAAATTGTATTATACTGATCGTGTTTGAGATTTCCGGTTTTGCTCATGTCATCTCTAAAGCTGGGATAAGAAAACTAAAACACGATTGGTATAAAATAAGTTATGGAATCTTTTCCCCAGTCTCTATTGCCACAGAACAAACATAATTCACAAAATAATTCCTCATTTTCCTCTCTGCCTCCTGAAAAAATAAGTTCAAACCTTATTTCCTATGCTGAAAAGCTCTCCCAGGTTTCAAGCCTTTCAGGATGGCTGCTGTTTTTAAAAAACCATACGCCAAAGTATCTTAAATCCGGAGAGTTCATCCTATTTTATGAATCCCAGCAATTCGGATTAAGACGCGCTTATATTAAAAATAAAAGATTTCATGAAGAAATGGCTCAAGCCCCATGGAAGATTCCCCCCTCTATCTCTTTTAACTCACCGGAAACAAATCTCTATTTAGCCCGAGAGATGGGCCGATCCTTCTCCCGTGTTTTGGCTGTGCCCTTTCACGATAAAAATCATTCCCTATGGAAAGGCAGTCATCCTCCCGTTTTATTTATAGAAATCCAAGGGGAGAAAATCCAAAGAGCATTGGATTTTTTTCAGGAAAAAGAGGATATCTTAAAACTCACCCTAAAGAGAATACTTGTGAACACCTATCGCTCGCGCGCTTCCCACCTCTGGAATTATGTCTTTGAAGGATGGGGTGAAGCTCTGGCTATTATAAAAAGCGGGCAACTTATTCGCGCCAATAGTCAATTTAAAAACCTCCTTTCCCTTTATCCTTCTCTTCTCCGCTCTATAAAAACAAACCAACTCTTTCAGGCGGACGGACGCTCCTATCAATTCCACTACTGCCCTATTCTTTCCACACAGGAGAGAGCCGCTCCATTCGCGCCAAAGCCAATGCCCCATTCCTCTCCGGAAAACACAAAGCAGGTTAAAAACTTAAACCCTTCCTCTCCGGAAAAAGATAATCAGGAAATGGGTTTGATTTATTGTCAGGACTTAACAGGTTATTTTCAATTGAAAGAAAATCTTCTTCAAAGCGAAAAAATGGCAGCCATAGGAAAATTGGGGCAGAACATAGCCCATGAGTTAAACAATCCTCTCACCGGACTTCGCGCCATGTCTCAAATTTTAACTCAAAACAAGGAGCTTAAGAAATTTTCTGAAGATTTTCAGGCGGTGGAAGCGGCAGCGGCCCGCTCTCAAAAGATTATTAAAACCCTCTTAACATTTTCCCGATCCCGAGAAACGGAAAAACAAGTCTGTTCTATTAATACGATTGTGCGTGAAACCCTTCCTCTCCTTAAAACTCTTTCCCATGGAATAGAAATCAAACTCTACCTTGATGATAAAAATTCACTCGCTATTCATGAAAATCCTTCTTTACTTCAACAAATGATATTTAATTTAATGACAAATGCCTGCCATGCTGTACACCACTTGAAAGGGTGGAAAAAACCACGGATTGAAGTCACAACAGCCAGACACTCCGCTGAAATGATCTCCCTTAAAATTAAAGACAATGGCTGTGGCATTCCAACCGATCATTTGGAAAAAATATTTCAACCGCTTTGGACCACAAAAAAAACAGGAGATGGCACAGGGTTGGGTCTGGGTATTGTGAGACGATTTGTGAGGAGTACAGGGGGAGATATCCAGGTTTCCAGTGAACTGAATGAGGGAGCTTTATTCACCATTTTACTGCCCCTATTAAGGAGATCATAAATATTCCCATTGAAAATTTTTAAAAAACCTTAAGGAACAGAAAGTTCTCTTGTTGGCATACAAAAAAATGCTGGACTCTTTAATAAAAACACATCCGTAAAACAATGTTATACTGGTCCCGTTTGAAATTTGAGATTTTTCAGAAGACAGAAGGATTACACCCTCCATTAAGGGAAGAGAGGGGGTCAAAAGTTCAAACATGCGTTTTGCCACAGAGCGACTTTCAGTCGCTACTGTGTCAAAGCCGAACTCACTTTTGACCCCCTCTCTTCCCTTAATGGAGGACTAACTTTATGTAAATGAAAAACCGTAAACCTCAAATACGATTGGCATAGAAAAATTTAAGAAAAAAGTTTCAAAATTCAAAGCAAAGGAGCATAATGTCTCAAAGTTTAAAAATCCTGGTTGTGGATGATGAACTTCTTATACGAAAGGCCATCACCCTTTCAGCAAAACAGAGGGGACATAAAACCCAATCGGCGGAAAATGGTACGGAAGGGTTAAAAATCTGGAAGGAATTTAAACCGGATTTGGTATTTTTAGATGTTTTAATGCCGGACATGGATGGTTTTACCGTACTTAATCAAGTTCCTGAAAATGTCAGAACAAAAGTGATCCTGATCTCCGCACATGACGATCTCAACCAAAAAGAGATTGAAAATGCGGGGGCGGATTTATTTGTCAAAAAACCTTTTCCTGATATCTTTCAGTTAATAGAAAAAGCGGAAAATCTCGTAAAAAATAAAAATTAATTTGAATTGACCCTTATATCGATCCGGTTTGAGATTTTCTATCTACATAAATTAGCCCTTCCTGGGAAGATAGAAAGCACACTGCTCTAATGTGGCATGTATATATGTAAAATAAAACACACCTTCTATTTTTAATGGTTCTTTTGGATTTATATAGGAATCAGGAGATTCTTCGTTGGCTAGAAAATACTGAATTAATTTTGTTATTCTATACAAATGGAGGAGAGGACTGGAATTGGGTAAAGGGGGAGCGGTTGCAGTTGGAAGCTCTATATGAACTGAAGTAGAAGAGATTGGGGTGACATTTGTGTTAACACAAGAGACATCTATCCGATTATCTTCGTCATTCATCCGGAGATCGTATTTTGGGCACTCAAAATCATAGATTCCACCTTTAAAATCAAGACCAGTACTTGGATTTAGTGTAAGTGTAATCTTGGTTTTTACAAAATCTTGTGTGTTTACAACAACAAAACAAGCAAATGCATTTAAGCAAGTTAAAAATGAACTTAGAGAGATTATACAAAAAAATAATACCTTCATATATTCCTTTTATTACCTTTTTTTCTATAGCCCAGATAACTATAGACATATAAAAGAAAAAAACATTTATTACAGTCAAACAGTAACACCAGATTTGCTAAAATTCACTTCAAAATAATATATGTGTAAATTTTTCCGATTTTAAAAAATCCTTTTAAAATTAACAGATCAATCCGTCTAGTTGAAATGGGGGTTAAGAACAGAGAAAATACAACTCTTCACTTTATGAGAAAACTTTGATTTTCCTCTTTTGCGATATATACTTTATAACCTTAATAGAAATCTTAACATTCACTCTAAGGAACCATAATGCGTATTATTAGTGGAAGTTTGAAGGGACGAAGGCTTAAGGGATTTGATCGAAATCTTCCTCTCCGCCCTATGACAGACAGAGTCAAAGAGAGTTTATTTGCCGTCTTGACTCCTTTTTTTCATAAGGACTTACGATTCCTGGATCTTTTCTCCGGAACGGGCAGTCTCTCTATGGAAGCCCTCTCAAGGGGAGCTAAAGAGGCTCACGCTGTGGAATTCCACCCCCGATCCCTTGAAATTATAAAAAGAAACCGACAGATACTCCCCTGTCCGGAAAATCTCATCCTTTATAAACAGAAGGTCTTTTCCTTTTTAAATCATTTTAAAGGAGCGCCCTTTGATATTGTTGTGGCTGATCCGCCGTTTTCTTTAAACATTGGCCACTTGCTTTTGGAAAAGCTTTCAGGAAGTGACCTCTGTACTAAAAAAACAATTATTGCTATAGAAACAGGAAAGAGGGAAACTCTACAGGAACAATACAATCATCTAAAGCTCTTTTCCAAAAAGACTTTTGGTGATAAACAGGTGAGGTTTTATGAATTCCGATAAGAAACTCTGCCACGGTCTTTACCCGGGAAGTTTTGATCCTATCACCTATGGCCATATTGATATTGTCCGGCGCTTTGCCCCTTTTTTTAACAAGCTGACGGTTCTCACAGCTTCTTCCATTCATAAGACTTATTGGTTCTCCCTTGAAGAACGAACCCAAATGGCCCGGGAAGTTTTAAAGGACTTTTCCAATGTTACTGTGGACAGTCATACAGGACTCACGGTGGATTATGCCAGACAAAAAGGAATTGTAGCTATTATCAGGGGCCTTCGTTCCACCAGTGATTTTCCCTATGAAAGGGATATTGCCATTAACAATAAAAAAATGTACCCTGCTTTGGAAACTTTTTTGGTTTTTTCTGAAACGGGACAGGAAGTGATCAGCGCGAAGCTCATTAAGGAAATCGCCACTCATGGAGGAAATCTGGCAGACCTTGTTCCGGCCCAGGTTCAACAAAAAATAGAGGACAAACTCAAAAATATGTAAATCATCCCTAACCTGTGAAATAAGAGGCCCCCTATGCAAACTGAAAATAAAACATCCTATACACCCCAACCCACCCTAAGGGTTCAGGGATTAAAACCCTCTGCTGTTTTTCAAGTTTTACAAAAAGCGGAAATCTTAAAGAAACAAGGAAAGGACATTGTAAGTCTTTCCATTGGTGAACCGGAATGGGGCACTTTTGACATTATTAAATCCGCCGGAATAAAAGCTATTCAGGAGGATTATACAAAATACACTTCCGCCGCCGGAAGAGAAAAGCTCCGCTCTCAACTATCTCTTCAGGCGGAAAAGGACTTGGGTATTCCCTTTGGCCCGGAAAATGTCACCATCACAGCCGGATGCAAATATGCTCTTTTCACTCTCTTTCAGTGTTTCTGCAACCCGGGAGATGAAGTGATACTTCCGGCACCCTACTGGGTGAGCTATCCCAACATTATGGAGCTATGCGGAGCCAAGTGTATTACTGTTCCAACAGATGAATCCTCCGGCTTTAAAATAACGGCCTCTCAACTTAAAAAATCCCTTACAAATAAAACAAAAATATTTCTCCTTAACTCACCTAATAACCCCACAAGCGCCGTTTATTCCAGCGAGGAACTCAAAGCGCTGGGTGATGTTTTAAAAGATCACCCTCAGGTTCTCGTGATAACGGATGATATTTATAACCGCATTGTTTTTGAAGGGGATAGCGCCCCTCATATTCTGAACTTTTGTTCTTTTTTAAAAAATCGCACCTTTGCCGTTAATGGAGGCTCCAAGAGTTATCTTATGACAGGATGGAGGATCGCCTGGATTATCGGACCAAAAAACCTGATAAAAACTCTTTCCTCTTTCCAAAGCCAAACAATCAGTTGCGCCAATTCCATATCCCAAAAAGCCCTTGAAGACAGCCTCCTCGCCAGTGAAGAGTCTATTATTCAATTTAGAGAAAAACTTCGTGAACTGAGAGATAGCTTTTTTAATCAAATGAGCCAAATCCCCGGTTTAAAACCCCACCCTTCAGAAGGAGGTTTTTACTTATGGGTGGGTGTAAAAGATCTGATAGGTCGTAAATACCAGGGAGAGCCTATCACCTCTTCCCTGGATTTAATGGAAAAACTTCTGGAAAAAGCAAACCTTCTTTGCTTAAGCGGAGAAAGTTTCGGGGCTCCCGGCTATCTGCGTTTTAACTACGCTGTTAAACCGGACAGTCTGAATAAAGCAATCCAACGCCTCTCTCAATTTGTCTCAGAATTAACCTGATTCCTCATTTGAAACCCATACTCTTCTCATGAAGGATGAGCGTATTCTTTCCAGTTTAAAATCTGAAGATTCAATCTTAATCGGCATAGTTGATGCTATAAGTCATTTTTAAAAAATAGAAGGGAAAAATCGTAGTTTCTTAAGAGGTTTCTTACAGGAAATGAGAATAAACTGGATTTTTTTAAAAATTTGTAAGAAGATGAAGCCCAAACAAAACGACGGGATAATACAGTGGAATACATCATATTTTTAATCACCATTCAGGCTCCCTTCCTTTATTTTATCTGGAAAGTTTTTAAAACCCATCAAAACCGAACTCATGCCAATCTCAGAATGTTGGAAACCCGTATGGGACAAATCCGAAATCTTGTGGAAGCGCTCCGCCTTTCCATGGAAAAATCTTCAGATGATGTGGATAAGGATGTGGAAAAAATCCGAACCATTTACGCTCTCACAAATGCCCGTCTCAATCAGCTGGAAAAATATACGGGGCTGGGAGAGGAGCGACCTAATTCATCCCTATTAAAAAGTCACGATTTTACAGAAACTCTATAACCAACCACCATAGTTTTTTAAATCCTTAGGAGCTAAGAGTTTGATTTATACTCTTCCGGTTTGAAACTTGAGATATACTGATCGTGCTTGAAATTTTCAGGTTTTTATTTAAGAGACATAAGCAGGGTGTAAGTATTTTTTCTTATGAAGCACCGGAAAATTTCAAACTGGAGGAATATACTTCAGATGGATGAAAGAAGGATTACATCCTTGGCTCACTTTATGCAAAAGAAAAACCTCAAAATTCAAACCAGAGGAGTATAATTCTTCTTTCATTTGAGAAACTTAAAAATTCAAATAGGATTGGCATAAAAAAACATCCGGCTTTTTTAACGATAGAAAGTAGCAATTTTTTCTGAAAAAATTATTTCTTCAAAGAAGGAAAGAGCGAATAGGAAGATCCCCGACCCATGCCTAATAAGGCTAATCCCGTAATAGGATCTCCGGCCAGCATATAATACTTGGGATTAACGGGTGTGCCTAAAACCCGCACTTCATAATGAAGATGCGGGCCAGTGGATTTCCCTGTACTTCCCACAGCCCCAATAACCTCTCCTCTTTTAACACAATGCCTGGTTTTGGATTGGTTAGGTTTTATTTTTACTTCTGAAAGATGAGCATAGTAGGTCGCCACATCACTGCCATGATCAATGACTATTAACTTGCCATACCCCCCTTCATCATAGCCAATAAACTGAACACAACCATCCGCTGTTGCCAAAACCGGGCTCCCGGCCTTTGCGGCAATATCCATCCCATTATGAAATTGAGGGTCATGATCGGCATAAAGAGTTTCATTTCTAAAACCATAATGGGAGGTGATCCATCCCCCCCGCACTGGCAGAATACTGGGCGTTCCGCTTAACAGCACTTTGTCTTCCAAAAAAGAACTGTAAATATCCCAGGCATTTTGCTTAACCAATTGACTTTTTTTCCTTAAATCCTTGATTTTCACCTGTAACTCTCCATAAGTGATTTCTTTAACAGAATGAAAAGATGGTTTTGAATCCTTTTGTTCCCCTGCAGGAGAGCGCAAAGAGGGAACCGGATCCGGATGAGACAACTGCATTAAACTGGAAGGGGAAGAAGTCTTTCCATAACCCAAATGGGGATGATTATCCTGCAAAACATCAAGATTGGTAATTAAACGAATTTTGCGGGTAAAGTCATTTAATTGAAAAACATCCTGCTTTAATTCCTGAAATTCCGCCGTCACCAGAGCGAATTCTTTTTTCAATTTTTGGTTTTCACTCCTTAAATGACGAACTTCCATCTGTTGAACAGCCAAACCAAAGTAATCCGTAAGAAATAAAACCAAAGCCGCAAATAAACAGGCTAATCCTGTTAGGAAAATCTTTAAGGTTTTCTGTGGGAAATGGATTTTTTTCACAGCACCAGTGCTGTTGGAAAGAAAGATCAAAGTGTAATATTTCTGTCTTTTCATCTGTTATAACTCCGGTGAGATAACAATAATGGATATGTTATCATCCCCTCCGGCATCAAGAGCCTGTTGCAGGTATTTCTCTGTCACTTTTTCCAGAGAATTGTTCTGACTGATTTCGCTTATCTCCTTATCAGGAACCATACCACTTAAACCATCGGAACACAGCATAAATAAATCTTTTGGCAGGATTTTTTTCTCAAATACATCAACTTCCACATCCGGCATAAAACCTATACTGCGTGTAATAACATTGGTATCTTCAAGTAAACCGGCTTGATCCTCCGAAATGAGCCCCTTTTTCAACTGCTCATTAATTATGGAGTGATCCTCTGTCACTCGCCATAAATAAGGATTTCTAAATAAATAAGCTCGCGAATCCCCCACATTGGCAAAGAAAATCTTGCTTTTCCAAATAAAACAAGCCACCAAAGTGGTTCCCATCCCGGCCAGCTCCAATTCATTTTCCCGGCTCTTTAAATACACCTGATTGCTGGCAATCTGAAAAGCCTCCATCAAAGCCAATTCAGGGAAAAAACTCTTCTTCTTCACCGCATCCAACATATAATTTTCCAAAACTTCAATGGCCTTTGCCGAGGCCACCTCTCCGCCCTTATGTCCCCCCATACCGTCTGCCACAGCATATAAATTCAAATCCGTATTAACCAGAATGGAATCCTGATTGTTTTTGCGTCTTTTTCCCACATGGGTCGTACTATAAACTTTGCAGTTCATGATGTAATTATATGAAATAAAATCCCTTTGTATAAGCTTTTTTTCCAATGAAAAACAAAGCCCCGCCGAGACTATGGAGCTTATTATATTTTCACGGCAACAGTCAATCCCTCTTCAGTGGGAATCATGGCCCCTATCCACCCCTTTGAATGAGAGAGGGTGGCATTAAATTGTCTCATCACTTCTTTGGTTTTTGATGAGACAGCCCGTACCTCCTCTCCATAAAGAGATCCAAATAAAAAGGTATTGTCTGCAAGAAGAATGCCACCTGAACGGAGATGTTTTTCGGCCCAGTAAAGATATTCTCCGTAAGCTTCCTTATCCGCATCAATGAAGACCAAGTCAAAGGGACCCTCATTTTTCAAAGAATTTAGAGTTTTTTGTGCAGGCCCTGAAATCCAGCGTATTTTTTTATATTCTTCCGTCTCTTTTAATATCTCTTTAGCTCGTTTTTGCCGTTCTTCATCCTTGTCACAAGTCCATATAACCCCCTCTTCCGGCAGGGCACGGGCCAAATGAAAAGTGGAATAACCATGAAGTGTTCCTATTTCAACCACTTTTCGCACCCTTGCCATCTTCGCCAACACATACAAAATCCGCCCTTCATAAGGGGCTATCTGCATAGGCAAAACCTGCTTATCTTCCGTCATTTGAATAATGGATTTTAAACAGGGGTCCTGCCAGCTAAACACCTGATTCATATATTCTGTCTTTTTATTGTATGTCCTGGGCATAATGACTTTTCCTGTCTGGGTTCTTCTTTAAACTCATCTTACACCGACCGAAATTAAATTTTAAGGCTTTATTGAAATAAAGATACTCCCTAATGAAAACTCATTTTCCATTCACACCAATTATACCGATCGTGTTTGAAGTTTTCCGGTTTTTATTTAAGAGACATAAGCCCTTTATAACAGCCTATAGGGGTCAAAAATGAGTTCGGCTTTGACACAGATGCGGCTGAAAGTCGCTCTGTGGCAAAACGCATGTCTGAATTTTTGACCCCTATAGGCTGTTAGGGTGTAAGTATTTTTTCTTATGAAGAACCGGAAATTTTCAAACCGGAGGAGTATAAGTTTGAATTTTTGGGTTTTTATTTTAATGAAATAAGCTCTTTTTAGAAATATAGAAGGGTGTAACTCTTCTTTCTATTGAGAAACCTGAAAATTCAGAAGCGGAAGAATCTAAATTGAAGAACGACGGAAGACCTCCTGCCGTGAAATAACAGTTGTCAAAAAACTCTGAACCCTTTAGCTTTAAAGCTTAAATGTCAGCTTTAATTTCAGTTAAAAATCTTCATGTGGAATTTAAGACCAAAGACCTGTTCGTTAAAGCCGTTCAGGGCTGTTCCTTTAATATCGCTCAAGGGGAAACCCTGGGGCTTGTGGGTGAATCAGGGAGCGGAAAAAGTGTAACCGCTCTCAGTCTCATGAGACTCATCCCCAGTCCTCCCGGCCACATAACCGGTGGAGAAATCGTCCTGGAGGGAAAAAATCTCCTGACTTTCTCAGAAAATCAAATGCGAAAAGTGAGAGGAAACCGTATTTCCATGATATTTCAGGAGCCTATGACCAGCCTTAATCCCGTTTTCACTATTGGCTACCAAATTGATGAGGCGCTTATCCTACACCAAAATCTCTCTAAAAAAGAAGCGCGGGAAAAAACCGTGGAACTGTTGGATCAAGTGGGAATAGACGAGCCCCTGAAAAGAGCTTCCTCATATCCCCATGAATTAAGTGGAGGACAAAGGCAAAGAGCCATGATTGCCATGGCCATTGCCTGCCGCCCGGAGTTACTGATTGCTGATGAGCCAACCACGGCGCTGGATGTGACCATTCAAAAACAGATCTTGGAATTGCTGAAAGATCTTCAAAAAAAACTGAACATGAGCATGCTATTTATATCTCATGATCTGGGAATTATTGCGGAAATTGCTCAAACAGTGGCTGTAATGCAAAAAGGACAAATTGTGGAAATAGGTAAAACAGGAGAGATTTTTCAAAAAGCGAAACATCCCTATACAAAGGGATTGATTGCCTGTCGGCCTTCTTTAAATGTTACAACGGATCGACTGCCCACAGTGGAGGATTTCCTTCAAACAGGAACGGTCTCTCCGGAATCTCTAAAATCAAATATAAAAAGAGAGTTCTCAAAAGAAAATTTGTTGGAAGTAAAAAATCTGAAAAAATACTTTCCTCTGGAAAAGAATTTTTTTGGAAAGCCGGTCTCCTGGATTAAAGCCGTGGATGATATTTCTCTTTCCATCCGAAAGGGAGAAACTCTGGGATTGGTGGGTGAATCGGGAAGTGGGAAAACCACTTTAGGACGCGCTTTACTTCGTCTGATTGAACCCTCCGCCGGTCAGGTGTTTTATGACAAAACAGATATTCTCTCTTTGGATAAAAACAGTCTTAAAAATATGCGCCGGAGAATGCAAATTATTTTTCAGGATCCCTACGCCTCTTTAAATCCGCGGATGACTGTGGGGTCTTCCATTATGGAGCCAATGATTATCCACAAAGTGGGAAAAAACAAAGAAGAAAGAATCCACAAAACAGAAGAGCTGATGGAGCAGGTGGGATTAAAGAAAAACATGATCCATCGCTATCCCCATGAATTTTCAGGAGGTCAAAGGCAAAGAATTTGTATTGCCCGAGCCATTTCCATACAACCGGAATTTATCGTGTGTGATGAATCTGTATCCTCTTTGGATGTTTCCATACAGGCACAAATTTTAAATCTCTTAAAAGATCTTCAGGACAAATTTAATCTGACTTATATTTTTATCTCCCACGATTTAACGGTGGTAAAATTCATTTCCGATCAAGTGGCCGTAATGCATAAAGGGAGAGTGGTGGAACAAAACAGCTCAGAAGAAATTTACAGAAACCCTTCCCATGACTACACGAAGCAACTCATAAATGCCATACCCACCGGCTTTTCCAGCGCCATCGCATAAAAATTTCTTTATTTTATTAAATTTTTGGATTTTCTTTAATGTGGTTTCAGAAAATCTTCCGGAAAGAATCAATCCTCACTCACAATCATCTTAACGGAGGGAAAATCTCCCAACAAAAAAGATGGCATGATGAAATCCAAAGGATAAGAGAGAAACTTTATCACATCCTCCGGAAGAATCGGGCCGCAGATTCCCCGTTTTATTTCCTTTGGAATCTCTTTCAAATAAGTGATGCAGTTTGATTCGGAAAAACCGGAAACATCCAAAGCAATGGCTGAAGGGTTTTTCTTTACGAGAGATGAGAAATTTTTTTCAGATGAACAAGAGACACAGGAAAAATCCGTTACCCCTCCTCCCATATAAACAGCCTGCTTTTCCCAATCCGGAAAAGGGGTTTGTTTGGAGATTGAACCAACAATGGTCATGTCTCCAGCATTTTCCACATAACACCGAACTAAAGTGGCCGCTCCGGAAAGATAACTGACTGATTTCAAGAGAAACGAAAAATCTGTGGATTCCTCTGAAGTAAATACCCTTAAAGGGATCTGTTCTTTTAAAATACAATCTCCATCCTGTGCAAACCAGATGATTTCTCTATCCGCTGATGGCTTTAAGAAGGAATTGGAAAATTCCCGTCCAAAAAGAATAAAATCCTGTTCAGACTTTATTTGAAAGCTTTTTTTTTCCTTCACTGAATCCGCTATGTGGAAAGATACTCCGAGAGGGGAACCATTAACCTTCTTCATTGAGAAGTTTTTTTATTTCCGTTTCAATCAGTTCTTTAGCTAAAACAGGGAGTTGAGTCTGGATAAAAGACATCAAAGTTTTTTCCATTTGCTTTTTTATATCCCCGTTTTTCTCTAAATATTCTTTCAAAAAATCTCCCATATCCGTTTTAAACTGAGGTGTATCCTTATAGCTGGCAAAGGCTTTCTGTATAATGTTTTGACTGTCCTGGGCGACAATCTGCTTAACCATTTTGTCTCCATAATTTTTGAGGGCCTTTTCCATAAGACTTTCAAATTCCAAGGTATCTTTATATTCATGGAGGATTTTTAAGATCATTTCGCGATTTTGCTCCGTATCCGCCACATCCGCAGAAGCCTTACTGGATAAAGCGGCCGGAGCAAAATCATTGGCTGTATCTTCATCCAGATCAATGTCCTCTTTAATAAAAATCTTTGGAACAGGGGACTCTTGTGAAGAGGGCTTTTCCGAATCAACAGGTTTTTGTTGCATTGCAGAACTATCTTCCTCAGCTTTCCCTGCCGGACGAGCAAAAACAGAGGGTTTTTCTATTTCGTAACCCTCTGATTTATCTATCTCCGGAAGAGTGTATTCATTATTTGACGAGAGTTCCGGGGCAGATGCCGCTGTTTCTGACACAGGAGAAGCATTAGAAATAGCGTCCTTTAAAGAGGAATCCATCAATTCCATTGGCACTCCCTCTTGATCGGGCAAGTCCATCATTTCATCTGACTCCCATGAAGAAGCTCCTTTTCCCG
>JAPOOY010000259.1 GCA_026713205.1 Bdellovibrionales bacterium | reverse complement strand
CAATTTTGTCATCACAGATCATGCGAAAGTGAGAATGAAGGTGAGAGGCATTGATGAATTTGCATTGCAAGAGGTCATTGAAACGGGAGTGGTTAAGCCCAAGGCTCCTAAAAATAAATTTTGGGTTTTTAAGAAAATGAAAGGCCGAAAAGATAATCTTATATGTGCTTCCATATCCGTTGAAACTTCAAATCTTATTGTTATTACAACTTTAATTAACTGGCGGCCAAAATAATGAAAATAAGCTATGATAAAAAAATAGATGCTTTCTCAATTGTTTTGAATGAGGGGCGAATATCAAAAGATGTGGAAATTTCTGAAAATGTTTTTGCCGGATTTGATCGTTCCGGGCAAATTTTAGAAGTTCAATTTTTAGAAATTTCTAAAACGGGGCGTCCTTGGCTTACTTTAGAGGCTGCTGCTAAGTATCTTGATAAATCTGAAAGAACTCTTATGAGATGGATTAAGGCCGGGAAAGTGAAGCCTAAAAAAGTGGGGCGACAATACCGTATTGACCCTAAAGACTTAGAGAAATTTGCTTCTTAAACTTTTCTTTGCGTCACAAACCTACATACATATTTATACCGATCGGGGTTGAAAATTTCAAGATGACTTGGAGCCTGTCATTCCAGCCCCCTGTCTTTGCAGGAACATGGTTTGAGTTTTTTCAGATGGGGACTTTTTCAGAGGATAAAAAAAACTGCCCCCCGTTTGATTGGGGGGCAGGGAAAAAGCTATTGCTTTAGTAGTTTGTTAAGGCTTATCTGGCGGCGTAGTCGTCTGCTTCTACTTCACCACAGACATTATTTGGAGCAGAATTCCATGACTCCAAATCTCCTGCTTCTGTTCCAGCGGGCCACTCCCCATAGGTGGAGTCAGAAGCAGTTCCCCAATCTTCAGCGGTATAAGCATTCGCAACGCCAGCACCCTGTTCAGTTTCCAGAACTTCATCCAGCATATCCTCAAAGAATGTATAATCAAAGAATTGCTCGTCAAAATCACTACTTAATTTAAGCCCACAGTAAAAATCTCTAAAGATACATGTTTCGTATCTATCTTTGTTTTCACATTTATCTCCATAAAAGTCATGGAGCCATTCCAAAGCTACCTCGTTTCCTTCATCCAGAGCTATTTCCACAAAGTTGTCTCCACCGTCAACGGTTTTATTAATTTCCTGTACGATAGAGGAAGCGCTGCCGCTGCCAAAAAGATCTTTCATAATGCCGAAGTCGTCCTCTGCATTGGCAACGATATTTGCCGCTTCACTGTTGGTGGCCAGCCAGGCGAGGAAGTCTTTTCTTTCACTGGAAGATTTCATTCGGCTCACGGATTTTTCCAGAGGACTGGGGCTGATATCCAGTAAAAATTCCAAATCAGTCAGCTTCAAATCTTCCAAATCTTCCAAATCAGGATCCTCCAACACTTTAAAAACATCTTCTATTGATTCTACATCGGCGATGGAGTACTCTTCACACTCCTCACGGTCCTTTCGTGCGGTGAAGATGTCATCACAGATTTCCGAACAGTTATCATCTTTGGCACATTCACCGGTTTTTCTTCGTTTATCTATTTCCCGTTCGCGGTCGTTTGGCTTCCGAACGCTGCGGTCCGAAGAATCGTAACCCGGAGGGGGATATTGAACCGGTGGGGTACAGGCTCCAAGGAGCATACCAAGTCCTAGCATAATTTGAAGGGCTATCACCCATAAAACTCTTGTTTTCACAACGCCTCCTTTCTCTTTGTTGGTTTAAGAACGCTTTGAAAACTCTATCGTCCCCGCCTTAGAGGAACTTTAAAATTTTTTAAAAAAAGTAAGAAATAGTGGAAAAACAAGTACTTAGGTAGAGGATTTTTTCCATTATTTTCGGTTTTCGGAGCTTAGAAAAAAGTTTTTTCCGGCCCTAAAACTCGTTTTTACCCTCTTTTAACACCTCATAATTCCGTTTTAGGGCTGAAAGAGGCTTTTTTATATCTAAAAAACCTGAAAGCTCACCCTATTGGTATAAATATAAAGTAAAAGTGGAGTCCTAAGGATTTATTTCCGAACTGCGAATTTTTAGATCTCCAGGGGTGGAAATACATTTTATCCGATGAGTTTGAAGAGGCGTGAAAATTGCTTTCAAGGAGGATGTGAATTACAATGAGGGAATCCACCCTCTGTTATTTCAGGAGGATTTATGAAAACAGGCGCTCCACAAATTTCCCCGACCTTTAAGGAAATCCGGGACATTTTAAAAGAGGTTTCCATCAGCCAAAAGGATACAGATCGGCAGATGAAGGAAAGTCGTCAGGAGATGGATAAACTCAATAAGGAAACCAAAGAGGAAATGAAAAAAATGTTCCTGGCCCTTCAAAAAACAGAGGCTCATTTTAACACTCAATGGGGAAAGCTGGTGGAGTCTTTAGTGGAGGGTAAATTGATAGAGCTTTTACAGTCCCGTGGAGTTCATGTGGATGAAACCTACACCCGAGTGCAAAAATCTTATACAGATGAGAAGGGAGAGCTTCAAAGAAGGGAGATTGATATTATAGCCGGAAATGGCCGGGAAGTGGTGGCTGTGGAAGTAAAGACTACTTTAAAGCCGGAAGATGTGAAGTATTTTTTGGAGACCTTAAAGATTTTCCGGCTCTATTTTTCCAGGTATAAAAATGCAACCCTCTACGGAGCGGTGGCTTTTTTAAGAAGTGATGCGAAGGCGCCGCTTTTTGCGGAAAGGCAGGGGCTGTTTGTGATTCGCGCCACGGGAGACAGCGCCTCTTTGACCAATAAACCCGGTTTCAAACCTAAAGCCTTTTAAGGAGTTGTGTCTTCCGGGAAGATCAATCCTCCTCATCAGGACAGGGGCCACCCTTTAAACACTCGCAAACATTATGGGGAGAGGTTCTCCATCTATTTAGATCCTCTGCGTCTGTATCTGTTTTTTTCCACCAGTGATCCTCGTCTAAGTCCTCCGGCCGGTGACTGGATAGCATTTCATTCAGTGTTCTTGCAAAAAAATCATAATGAAAGAGCGCCTCTTCCTCCTCACTGTCCAATGAAAGCTGACAATAAAAATCCTGAAAGACACATTTTTCCCCGTTGCAGATATGTTCAAATAAGCCGTGAATCCATTTTAAAACCAATTCATTTTTTACCTCTATGGCCAGAGTCATAAAACTTTCTCTACCGCTAATGGTTCTATTCAAGTCATGTAATATGGTGTGTTTGCTACTGCCGATCAATTCTTTCAGGATTTCAAGATTGTCTTCCCCATCTTCCAGTGTTTTTGCTGTATTCGGTTTAATAACCAGCCATTCCAGAAATAGATTTTTTTCTTCCGGAATCATGCGACCGATGGCTGTTTCCATGGGATTTAAGCTGATTTTCAGTAAGGCGCTGAGAACATTTAAGTCCAGGGCCTCCAGTTTTTCCCAATCCGGATTTTCCAGAACTCTGACTGTTTCCTCCATTTGCTCCACATCAATAATGTCCAGAGCTTCACATTTTTCCCGGGCTGTTTCTGTTGTAAAGAGGCTCTCACAGATATTTTCACATCTTCGGTTTCTGTCACATTCTCCTGTGCCTCTGCTGCTGTTTCTTCTATGATTCCCGCCTTCATTTTCACTGGCGCTTTCAATGAGAGAGGGTTCTGCGATAACACACCCTGCTGCGGGAAAAAGCATAAGACAGAGGATAAAAATTTGCCAAAGCGGGAATCGGGGGGCTTTTAACTTCAAAATCATCTCCTTATATATAGGTATGCTTTAGACTCTTTATCGTCCGCCGGGGAGGTAAAGCTAAATTTTTGGTTCAGGCGGAGAGTTGGCCCATAAACTGCATAAACATAAGTCCAATTAAGAATTGTACTTTTTAGGAAAGGGTTCTTTATAATAGGGGAGCAATGGAATTAAAATTTCAGTCCTTTGGCGGTAAAATTTTTCGTCCTCAGCCGGAGGTCCTGGTTCATAAAGAGCTGGGGCTGTTTGCTGTGGTGACTCCCTGGGGGCCTCAGTTTCAAACAAAGGAAGTGCTCAGTTCCCTTATTCAAAACTATGAAACCTATTCCTCTGATGAAGAGGTGACGGCTGTTTATTCGCCTCTTAACTCTCTCTCTCCTGAGGAAAATGTTTTTCGCCAGGCGGTGCTGTCCTGTAATGAACAGGTTTTTAAGGAGCAAAATAAAGAGTCAGAATACACCTTTGGTTATGAAATGGTTTGTGGTGTGGTTCGGCAGCAGCAGATTTTATTTATACAGGTGGGACATCCTTATATATATCTGGATCGTTCGGATATTCCCCTGCAACCCATGGGTCATGTTTTGGATCTGGCCTCCGGTTTTTCCCGTTTGCCGCAAAATCCCCCCCCTCTTCCCTCTCAGCTTTTAGGTTTATATTCCGATATGCATTTTTCCGTTTTCCGTTTGCCTGTTGAAAAGACCGATCGTTTGCTTTTTATCAGCCGCTCTTTCATTCCCGTAAGCGTGATCACCGCTCCTCGGAAAGAGCGTACTTTAAACCGCATAGCCCGCTGTCTGGCGGAAGATAATCAAAATATCCCCTTTTGGATTGGCCTTCTGGATCTGACAGATTAGATTGTGCCGATCGGGGTTGAATTTTCAGATTTTCTTTTGAGATATACTCTTCCAATTTGAAGTTCTTTATATGTGGTGAAAGAGAATATGAAGAGTTTATATCGATCGTGTTTGAAATTTCATGAATCAAATTTAGAATAAAGCTACATGGCATTTTTAGAAAGTCTCTCTATTTTTGACTGGTCGGGAAGTCTCCCAGACTTCCCGACTGCCAGGATGGCAGAATTCTAGCAGGCCAGGACGGCCTGCCTGAAAAAATAGAGAGACTTTCTAAAAATGCCATTTAATAATATTGTTAAAATAACTGAAAATTCAAACCGGATTGGTATATTTACCCATAGAACTCAAAAAGCAGAAGAGGGTGGGAAAAGCCCTTACTTTTCAAAGGAGCGAGCCAGTTCCACAAAGGTGCGCACCATAACACCGGAGGCGAATTTTGGCTGGCAATATTCCAGTCGGTTGGCGGTGTTGTAGGCGGTTCCGGCAATATCAAAATGTGCCCAGGGAATCGCCTTATCTACAAAGTGCTCCAGGAATGCGGCAGCCGTAGAACTTCCAGCTCCCCGTCCGGGGGAAATATTTGCCACATCCGCCAGATTGCTTTTCATGTCTTCACGATGTTCCTGTGTTAAAGGAAGATGCCAGATTTTTTCCCCGGAGATATGAGAGGCTTCCCGGATTTTCTTTAACAAATCTTCATTTTTTGTGAAAATACCGGTGAAAACATTCCCTAAAGCCACCACAATAGCTCCGGTTAAGGTGGCCACATCAAAGATGGCCTGAGGTTTTTGTTCGCAGGCATAGCTGAGAGCGTCCGCCAAGATGAGCCGTCCCTCCGCATCTGTGTTAAGAATTTCCATGGTTTTCCCGTTTCGGGCCTTTAAGATGTCACCTGGTTTGTTGGCGGAGGCTCCCGGCATATTTTCCGAAGAGGGAATAAGCCCCAATACATTCACTTTGAGGTTAAGCTTTTCAATAGCCAGCATAGCGCCAATCACAGCCGTTGAGCCACACATATCAAACTTCATGTCCTCCATTGCAAAGGAGGGTTTTAAACTAATACCTCCTGAATCAAAGGTAAGCCCCTTTCCCACAAGACAAATCGGTTTTTTAGAGGGACCGGCTCCTTTATATTCCATAATAATAAAGCGAGGCTCTTCCGAACTGCCCAGAGAGACACCAAGAAGCCCGCCCATTTTCTCTTTTTTAATGCGAGCTTTATCCCATACGGTGGTTTTGGTTTTTGTATTTTTGGTTAAAGTTTTCACTTGTTGCGCCAAAATTGATCGAGTCATCCGATTTCCCGGATAATTGGCCAGAGTTTTAATGGTATTTGTGGATTCTCCCAAAATTTTTCCCGTTTTCAGTCCTTTTTCAGCTCCTTCTTTATGTGTTTTATCTTCCAGCAGGAAAATAATATTTTCCGGGCTTATGTTTTTGGCGGCGGCTTTCGCATCCGGTTTCTTAAAATCCTTACATTCATAGCTTGAAAGTATGAAACCTTCCGTAAAGGCTTGGGAGGTTTTTTCGCTGGAGGAGGTTTGTTTTCTTAAAAGAGTTTCCAGCTGAACACCCCCTTCTGTTTGTTTGTATTGTTTCAGGCTCTTAAAAGCTCTTGCGCCTGCCAGTCGCACCCCTTCATAGTTTAATTCTTCCTCATTTCCCAGGCCTATGAGAATAAAATGCTTTCCTGATTTCGTGGAGGGCAGAAAAAGAAGGTCCCTTTTTTCCCCTTTAAAACCAGCTTCTTTCCAAAGAGGTTTTAAAATGTTCTGAAAGGGGGGGATTGTACGACTTTTTCCTTCCACATCCTGTGTTGAAATAAAAAGAACGGTTGTTTTAGGCTGTTTTTTTCCGGCTTTGTCCTGAATTGAGATACGCATGGAGGTACTCCTTTTCAAAAGATAAAAAATTGTGTATCTTAAATGTCCTATAACAGAGGTTAAATAATTTCAAGTATCAATGTACAAATAACCGAAGAGAGAGTGAAAACCCTGTTTTAAAGGAGAAGGTTTGTCCCTGGTACCCATAGTTATTGAGCAGACTCCCCGCGGGGAGAGAAGTTATGATATTTACTCCCGCTTGTTAAAAGATCGGATTATCATGCTGGGGTCAGCCATTGATGATAATACGGCCAATAGTATTATAGCCCAGATGTTTTTTCTGGAAATGCAAAGTTCCGATCAGGATATTCATCTTTATATCAATTCCCCCGGAGGCCATGTTCCGGCCGGTTTGGCGATTTATGATATTATGCAATTTGTTCGGTGTGATGTGGCCACTTACTGTATTGGCCTGGCGGCCAGTATGGGGTCCTTTCTGCTTTGTGCCGGTGCCGCTGGAAAGCGGTTTATCCTGCCCAACGCCCGGGTTATGGTGCATCAGCCCCTTGTGGGCGGGGGAGGAATTGCCGGACAGGTGAGTGATGTGGAAATTCATGCCAGAGAAATGTCCTATACCAAGAAAAAGCTAACGGAAATTTACGCCAGGCACTCGGGGCAGCCGGTGGAAAAACTGACACAAATGATGGACAGGGATCGTTATCTCAGTCCGAAAGAGGCGCAGAGTCTTTCTTTAGTGGATTCCATTGTGGAGAATCGGAAAAAATAAAAGTTTAAAGGGTTTTTTGAGGAATAATTATTATGCCAAACAATCTTTGTAGTTGTAACTTTTGTGGAAAAAATCAAAACGAAGTCAAAAAGCTGATTGCCGGGCCCAAGGTTTATATTTGTGATGAATGTGTGGATCTGTGTAACGATATTCTCAAGGATGAGGCGCGACAGGAAGCTGTTAAAACCGGTCAGAAATTTAAAGTTCCCACTCCGGCGGAAATCAAGAAACAATTGGATGACTACATTATCGGCCAGTCAGCGGCGAAAAAGGTTTTGTCCGTTGCCGTTCACAATCACTATAAGCGAATCAATATGTCCCGCAGCCCCATAGATAGTGATGTGGAAGTGGCAAAGAGCAATGTGCTTCTTATTGGCCCCACAGGTTCAGGAAAGACTCTTTTGGCTCAAACTATTGCCCGTATTCTCAATGTTCCCTTTGCCCTGGCGGATGCCACTGCATTAACGGAGGCCGGTTATGTGGGAGAGGATGTGGAGAATGTAGTCTTAAGTCTGCTTCAGGCCGCTGATTATGATGTGAAAAAAGCGGAGAAGGGAGTTATTTATATTGATGAAATTGATAAAATCACCCGTAAATCGGAGAACCCTTCCATTACAAGAGATGTGAGCGGAGAGGGAGTTCAACAGGCTCTTTTAAAAATTTTAGAGGGAACGGTGGCCAATCTGCCTCCAAAGGGCGGACGAAAACACCCTCAACAGGAATTCATTCAGGTCAACACATCCCATATCCTGTTTATTGTTGGCGGGGCCTTTGTGGGGTTGGATAAACTGATAGAAAACAGGATATCCAGTCGCTCTTTGGGGATTGCGGCCACTATTCAAACCAGTGAGGAAAAGATGAAGAATGTGAGTAAAACCCTCTCTCAACTGGAACCGGCGGACTTGGTTCAATACGGACTTATTCCGGAATTTATAGGTCGTCTTCCCGTAGTATCCACCTTGGAGCCTTTGAAAAAACCGGATTTAATAAGGATTTTGGAAGAGCCGAAAAACGCTCTTACAAAGCAGTATAAAAAATTGTTCAACTACAATGGTGTGGAATTAAATTTTGAGAAAAAAGCTTTGGAAGCCGTTGCGGAACACGCTTTGACCAACAAAACCGGAGCGAGAGGTCTGCGAAAAGTTCTGGAAGACAGTATGCTGGAGATTATGTATGAGGTGCCCTCAGAGTCTAATATTAAGGACTGTTTAATAACAGAAGATGTGATCCGGAAAAAAGCCCGACCTAAATTTTCCTACCATAAACCCCGCAAGAAAACTGCTAAAGCCGCAGATTCTTCTCCCAAAGAAAAAGAAAGCGCGTAAGCGGATATAATTCCCTGAGGGATTGTATCTGTGTTATATTCCTTCCGTTTGATCCTGTATGAAATTAAAATCTTTAGGATTTACATTCCTTTGGTTCCTTGCCAGATGGTTATAAAATGTCAGAGCGCTACACTTTCATTCTTAAATAAGATAAAATGATTTCCAATGGTACAGTTTGATATAAAAAATCAATCTTTCCGACAAGTGATGGGTAATGGCTTGAAGTATAAAGTCCCCCGTTTTCAGAGAGATTATTCCTGGCAGGAAGAACAATGGATCGATCTTTGGCAGGATATTAAAGATATTGTTCCCGTTGAAAATCCTTTTCATTATATGGGTTATCTGGTTTTACAGTCCTCTGATAATGAAAATTTTACAATTATTGACGGTCAGCAAAGACTTACAACAATAAGTATTCTCATTCTGGCTGTTCTTTATGAATTGAAGACACTCATTCAGGATAGCGCGGAATCTGAAGCAAATGAAAAGAGGTTAGAGACTCTCAGGAATAATTTTATAGGTTTTACAGATCCCGTTTCTCTTCAAATGGAGCATAAGTTGACTCTCAATCGGAACAATAACCGTCATTTTACATCTTATCTCTGTGGCCTCATTGAGCCCCCGGTTAGGAACATTAATTGGTCTGAAAGGCTCATGGGTAAAGCTTTGCAACATTTTCGGGAACAAATAATGGATTATGTTAATGAGCGTGTAAAGTCTAGATATTCAGATACTGCCAAAGTTAATATTCCTGATTCGAAAATTTTCAATGTAAAAGGTGAAGAGATGGCCCGTCTCATTGAATCAACAGTGAAACACTTGGTTTTTACTACAATAACTGTAGGTAATGATGTTAATGCTTATACAATTTTTGAGACCCTCAATGCTAGAGGAGTTCAACTCTCCACTCCGGATTTGGTAAAAAACAGTATTTTCTCTCTTATTGACAGCAAAAGAGGATTACATGATGTTCAGATTAGAAATCTGGAAGATAAATGGAGTAATGTTATAGGGCAATTGGGAAAAAATGACTTTTCACATTTTATAAGAGTTGATTGGAACAGCCGACATGATTTTTCAAGAGCGAGAGAGCTATTTAAAAAAATAAAGACAAAATTAACCACTCCATCCAACGCAAATGAATATCTTGAATGTTTGCAAAAAAACTCTGAAATTTATTCTGCCCTTAAAAATGAAAGAGATGAGTTTTGGATACACAATAAAAGTGGTCAATATAATAAGAAAGAACTAAAATTGAGACTTGAAACACTCAATCTTTTTAATATTGTAGCGCCGCTAAGCGCTCTTCTTGCTGGATTTCATAAGTTTAGCCCACAGGAATTCATTAAGCTTTTGGGATATATAGAAGCTTTATCTGTAAGATATAATATTATATGCAAAAAGAGTCCCAGTTCACAGGAAAGGGTGTATTGTGAAGTAGCTAGGGTTATATCTGAAAAAGGTTCTCTGGATTTAGTGCTTGAAAAACTGAAAACAATTTATCCTTCTGATGAGGAATTTCAAACTTCCTTTGAAACAAAAGTATTTAAAACGCAGAAAACCAATAAAAAAGCCCGATACTTTCTTTATAGAATTGAGAGATATTTAAGAGGCGGAGAGTCTGTTAGTCTTGATGAAATTACATTGGAACATATTTTGCCACAATCTCCTTCTGAGGAATGGCTTAGAGGTTTTGAAGATACAGATCAATTGGAAGAATGGATAAATCGTCTGGGAAATTTGACCCTTTTATCCAGAAAGGAAAATAAAGATATAGGTCAAAAAGCTTTTAAAGAGAAAAAACAACTTTTTGAAAAGAGTGCATTTAAAATAACTCAGCAATCCAGCACATATGAGAAATGGGATGAAGGAAGTATTTCCAGGCATCAAAAATGGTTAGGAAAACATGCATTGAATCTCTGGCGATTGCCTTAGTTGACCTTCCGTTTGAAGGAATTTTCCATAAATGTGCTTTGAACCATAAAGTCGCTAAATAGGAAAAGCAACTTTAAGCTATTAATTACTCTAATGCTTATTCGCCAGTTTTAACAATACAAGAAAGTCTGAAAACAGTGAAAAATAGGGCTTTTTTATCAAATTCCAACTACTTAAACATTGAAAAAGTGAGGATATGGTTATTTATATTCTGATTTTTGTTGTAAAATGAGAATAAAAACAGTTATATTCTTATTTTAATAATTAAAAAATTGACCGGGTTAAAACAGGAGTATTTATGTTTATAGCGGGAAAATACAAACAGCAGCTTGAGTATAAAAGCTTTGCGCCTTCTTTGATCAATAAGTCCTATGGCTTATTAAACAATCAAATCACTCTTTTATTGGAAGAAGCCAGAGGATATTTAGGAGAGTTGAATGCCTATGCAACTCTTGTCCCTGATGTGGATTTTTTTATTAAAATGCACATTAAAAAGGAAGCAACAACCTCCAGTAGAATTGAAGGTACAAAAACAGGAATTGATGATGCAGTTCTTCCAGAAAATGAGGTGAAGCCTGAAAAGCGTGATGATTGGTCTGAGGTTAAAAATTATGTGACAGCTATAAATTATGCTATTAAAGAGGTGGAAAATCTTCCCTTATCTCTCAGGCTTTTAAAAGAAACACATAAACAGTTATTATCTGGTGTGAGAGGGGAGAAAAAGTTACCAGGGGAGATCAGACGCAGTCAAAATTGGATTGGTGGGTCTAATTTAAAAGATGCCTTCTTCATTCCTCCTCATCAAGATGATCTTCCAGCGTTATTAACAGATTTTGAAAGATTTTGGCATAATAGAAGTTTGAAAATTCCCATCTTAGTAAAGATCGCTATCAGTCATTATCAATTTGAAACAATTCACCCTTTTCTAGATGGAAATGGTCGTATAGGCAGACTTCTGATTATGTTGCAATTAATTGATTCCAATATCTTAAAAAAACCTTGTTTGTATCTATCTGATTTTTTTGAAAGGAATAAAGGTTCTTATTATGATTCATTGACTGTGGTCAGAAATTCAAATGATTTGAATCAGTGGATAAAGTTTTTTCTGTCAGGGATTATTGAAACGGCTAAACAAGGGAAACATACTTTACAATCCGTTGTGGAGTTAAGGGAAAGATACGAAAATAGGATTTTCACTCTTAATAGCAGAGCTGAAATTGGAAAAAAATTATTACTATTTCTTTTTTCCAACCCTATTATTTCAATTTCTCAAACAGTTCAGGGTTTAGAAATGAATTATGACCGTGCTAATAGATTGATATCCAAATTTCAGGAGTTTGGGTTTCTAAAAGAATTAACGGGATTTTCCAGAAATAGGTTATTTGTCTTACATGAGTATCTAAATTTGTTTAGATAGGTTATCAATTATACCGATCGTGTTTGAATTTTTAAATCTTTTTTACAGAAAAAAAGAATTACTCCTTTACTCTAATGGAATAAGTTTCTTATTTTTTCATGCCTGTAAGTTCTTAAAGCTCAAACTAATTGAGATAGGCAAAGGCTTTGAAGAATTTTGTCAAAATTTATCAGATAAATTTTCCACGCACTTGGGGCAGATTTTTTCCGGAGTGAGGGATGTGCTGTAAAACCAACAGCGAAGACACTTTTCCCCTTGAGCCGGATGGGCTGTTATGGATGGAGTGGAACTGGATTCCTTCACAGTGACTTTTGATACGGAAAAAAACTCGCAGAGTTCCTGAGCGGTCATTTCACAGGGAAAAAAATCTTTTGGCACAGTCAGGTTTACTTCAGCTTGTAGGGCGGAACCAATAGCGCCTTTTGTGCGTAAATCTTCCAATTGTCTGTTCAGTTGATCTCGGAGTGGAAAAAGCTTTTCAAATAATCGCTCCACTTTTTGATCTTTCCATTCCGAATGAGGGGGAGGGAGAGATTCCAGAAGAACGCTTTCCTGTTTTTGTTTTTTTGAAAAATGGCTATAAGTTTCCTCACTGAGAAAGGTGGTGATGGGAGCCATCAGAGGCAGCAGTCGGTCCAATAAATGATATAAAACCGTTTGAGCCTGCCTGCGGCCGGGGCTGGTTTTTCCAAAAGTGTAAAGACGATCCTTTATGATATCCAGGTAAAATGAGGAAAGTGTGACCGTGAAAAATCTATTCCAATGATGATAAATTTTATGGAAAGTGTAATTGTCAAAAAATTCCAAACAATCCTTTGTCAGCTGATTAAGTTGAATCAAGTTCCATTTGTCCACAGGGCTTAAATCGGAAAAGGCCACGCAATCTTTTTCCGTGAAATCATTTAAGTTTCCAAGGAGAAACCTCATGGTGTTTCGGAAACGACGATAAGTATCTGTGACCCGTTGAAACATCTCTTCTCCCGCGCTCATGTCTTGGGAGTAATCTTCACTGGCGGTCCAAAGCCTTAGAATTTCCGCTCCGCTTTTTTGAATGATAGGAACCGGATCCATAATGTTTCCCCGGCTTTTACTCATTTTCTGCCCGCCCTGATCATTGACAAAGCCGTGGGTTAAGAGCGTTTTAAAGGGAATGGAATTGTCCAATGCCAGAGAGGAGATCAAACTGGTTTGAAACCAGCCGCGATGTTGATCACTTCCTTCCAGAAACAAATCCGCAGGGACGGGATGGTTCTTTTTTTTAAAGACTCTGTGTTCCACTCCGCTGTCAAACCATACATCCACAATGTCTGTTCCCTTTTTAAATTGGGTCTTCTGGCAGGATTCACATTTCAAACCTTTAGGAAGCAGCTCCTCCGTTTCAGAGGAAAAATAATATTCCACCCCTTTCCCGGATTGCTCCATTTTATCGGCGATTTGCTCCATAAGCTTAGGGTTTAAATAGGGAGCTGAACAGTTTTCACAGTAAAACACAATGAGGGGAACCCCCCAAAATCTCTGACGGCTTAAACACCAATCAGGACTGCTCTTTAACATTCCCTCAAGCCGCGCCTGGCCCCAGGCCGGAACGAATTGAATGCTTTTTTCACAGGCTTTAAGAGCTTCAGAACGAACGGGATATTTTGAGTCATCCAGATTTAAAAACCATTGGGGTGTTAAACGGTAAATCAATGGAGAATTGGAGCGAGGGTTATAAGGATAAGAATGGGTGATCTCCTTTTCTGCCAAGAGGTGATCTGATGATTTTAGTTTTTCCAGAATCACTTTATTTCCTTTAAAGATAAAAAGACCTTTTAAATCTTCCGGAGCGGAATCCGTGAAGTGGCCTCTTTCGTCCACGGGGCAGGATTCCTTAAGGGAGTATTTTTTTCCCACTAAAAAATCATCCATTCCGTGGCCCGGAGCTGTGTGAACACAACCTGTACCACTATCCAAGGTGACATGATCGCCTAAAATCACAGGGACCTTCTTTTTTATAAAAGGATGCTGAACGGTGAGACCCTCCCACTCTTTTCCCTTAAAAATTTTTTCACTTTTTAAAAGGTTTATTCCCGTTTCCTTTTCAAAAGATTCCTTAAGTCCCTGAGCGATCACATAGAGAGAATCTTTTTCACCTTTATAAAGTCCATAATCAAAATCCGGATGAAGACAAACAGCTTCATTTGCCGGTAAGGTCCAGGGAGTTGTGGTCCAAATGACAAGGGAGGAAGGAGAAGGGATTTCCAATGTGCTACAGCTTTCTTTTGACAGGGGAAATTTTACATAAATAGAGGGACTTTTATGGGATCGGTATTCCGCTTCGGAAAAGGCTAAAGCGGTTTTCAGCTTGAAACACCAAAGAACAGGTTTCCGGCCACGAAAAAGCAAACCCTTTTCCGCGATCTTTGCCAAAGCTCGTACTTCCTCCGCCTCGTATTCCGGATCCATAGTTAAAACAGGCTTATCCCAAAGAGCCAGCACTCCTAAACGCTGAAAGGATTCTTTTTGCTTTTCAATCCAAAATTCCGCTTCTTTCCGGCATAAGGCTCTCAGCTCTTTGTCCGATAGTTTATTGTCTGTGGACTTAATTTTTTTTAAAGCCACCAGTTCAATAGGCAAACCATGACAGTCCCAGGTGGGAATAAAAGGGGCATGAAAGCCGGAGAGATTTTTGTATTTTATAACAATATCTTTTAAAATTTTGTTCATGACATGGCCCAGGTGTAAATTTCCATTTGAGTAAATCGGGCCATCCAGAAGAAAAAAATCAGCCGGGTTTTTCCCCGCGTGGCTTTTCTGAGTCATTTTCTTGTAAATTTGATTTTGATTCCAAGTTTTTATAAATTCCTTTTCTTTTTCCGGAAGGTTGGCTTTCATTGGAAAGTTTGTTTTGGGAAGATGAAGGGTATCTTTAAAAGGGTCTTTTTTCATATTCATTTTGACAGTTTATATTCTTTTATTAAATTTTCCAGAATTTCTTTAGGGCCAGCTTCTCTGAAAATTCAAACATGATTGGTATAAAATAATAATTCTTTCATTTTAACACTCAAATCAGTGAAGGTTATTTTTATGAGGAGGAGCTTTTTTCAAAGAAGGAGCGACCATACACTCTTGGAAAAGGGATGGTTTCCCGCACATGATCCAATCCACACACCCAGGCCACTAAACGCTCCAATCCCAATCCAAAACCGGAGTGGGTAAAACTTCCAAACCGGCGTAAATCCAGATACCATTCAAAGTCTTCTTTCTTTAAATGATGTTCGCGGATTCCCTCTTCCAGTTTTTCAAGAGAGTCCTCTCTTTGTCCGCCTCCAATCAGTTCACCATATCCATCTGTTGCCAAAAGATCAAAGCTCAGGGAAAGAGAGGGATTTTCTTCATCTTCTTTCATATAAAAGGCCTTGATGTCTTTGGGGTAATGATGGACAAAAACCGGTTTTTTGTATTGGGAACTGATGAGGGTTTCCTCCCCTCCTCCAAAATCTCCCCCCGGCTGAAAATCCGGATTGCTTTTCTGAATCACTTCACAAGCTGTTTTGTAAGAAAGACGAGGGAAGGGAGCGCGGGTTTCCCTTAAAAAATCCAAATTTCTTTCCAAAACTTTTAATTCTTCCGTTTTTGTTTGAAGGGTGTTTTGAACCACATATTCTACAAATCGTTCAGCCAGTTCCATTGCCTCTTCCAAATTGCAAAAGGCCATTTCCGGTTCAATCATCCAAAACTCCAAGAGATGTCGGCGGGTGCTGGATTTTTCCGCACGAAAAGTGGGGCCGAAACAGTACACCTTTCCATAGGCGGCTGCGGCGGCTTCCATATACATTTGACCGCTTTGGCTGAGATAGGCAGGCTCCTGATCAAAGAAATTCACCGAAAAAAGAGAGGAGGTCCCCTCGCAGGCGTTGGCCGCCAGAATGGGAGCGTCAATATGAAGAAATTCCTCTTTTTGAAAAAAATGGTGGATATTCTGAATAAGCTCATTTCGCACATTCATAATAGCCCTTTGTTTTTTGGAGCGAAGCCAAAGGTGCCGGTGACTCATGAGGAAGTCCACGCCGTGGGATTTTTTCCCCAAGGGCCAGGGTTCGGCGGAAAATAAAATTTTTAAATCCTGTCCCTTTAATTCGTAAGAATCTTTCCATTTTTTAACCTGACCTCTGACTTCCACGGCTGTTTCCAGGGATAGTTTTGAGAAGGCTTCCAAAGATTTGGAATCCGCTGTTCCTTCGGTAAAAACACACTGACAGTCACCGGTTCCGTCTCTCAAAACAAGAAAGGAGATTTTGCCGGAAGAACGAAACTGATAAACCCAGCCGCTCAGTGAGACCTCCTGACCTTCAAAATTCTTTAGTTTGTTAATAGATGTTTTAGGGGTCATGATTTTTAAATGACAGTCAGTTTATGAAAACCATTTTATATACTTGAAAATTGTAAAATTCAATCCTGATCAGTTTAACTTCTCCATGTAGTCTGTTCTAATTTGCCCTGTTTTTCGTGAATTTCCTCCGGAAAAAAGCTTTAAATTATTAAAAATACAGGTATTTTGAGTTTTATGTAGTCTCCATGTAGTCTCTGTGTAGTCTGCTCCAATTCACTCTGTTTTTCATAAATCCACCCTAGGAAGAAAGCTTTAAGTTATTAAAAATACAGGTATTTTGAGTTTTATGTAGTCTGTATGTAGTCTCTGTGTAGTCTACTCCAATGCACTCTGTTTTTTGAGGAATTTTTCTTTACAGACTACAAACCATTAAAGTAGGGTATTATGGTTAAAAAAGATATTTATCAGGAGATAATACAAATCATTTTAGACCTTAAAAAAAGTACTCCCGGACTTCCTGACCCCTTAAATTTCAAACCGGACCAGCATCAAAAGTGAGTTAAAACTCTTGAATATAATGCGTTGCTTCAAGCTTTCAGGAGAAAGACAAACTATTGATTTGGTTTGAGTTTTTAAATTTTCTGTTTACATGAGATTAGCCCTTTATGGAGCATCCAGGGGTCAAAAGTGAGTTCGGCTTTGACACAAGAGCGGCGGAACGCCCGCTCTGTGGCAAAACGCATGTTTGAACTTTTGACCCCTGGATGCTCCATAAAGGGTGTAAGCTGTTCTTTTGTTAAAAAATCTAAAAATCTAAAACGAATCAGTATATATTACCCCCTTCATGAGTTCACAGATTTTATTTAATGTTCGTCCCCATCAAACCCGTATGGCTTTTGTAAAGGACGGAGTTTTAAAGGATATTTTTTATCATCGTGATCAAGACCCCTCTCTCATGGGGGCTATTTATAGAGGGAGGGTTTCTCGCCTTGCCAAAAGGTTAAATTTTGCTTTTGTGGAATTGGGACTTAAAAAATCCGGCTTTTTATACGGAAAAGATGTGGTTAACAGGGGAAATCAGTCATTACAGCAGACGCTAAAGCCGGGGAATTTTACTCTTGTTCAGATTAAATCGGATCCGGCTCGGGGAAAGGGGCCGCGACTCACTCAGGAGTTAAGTTTTTCCGGTCGTTACCTCGTGTATATGCCCACTCAAGCTAAGAAGGTGGCGGTTTCCCGTCGCATTCCTTCTGCCAAGGATCGGGAAAGGCTTTTTGAAATTTTAAAAAATATGAATGAGCCTTGCGCGCTTATTGCCAGAACTCTTGCGGAAGGCCGAAGTGAAGAGGAATTAAAAAAGGACCTGAAAATTTTAAAACTCAAATGGATGCAGGTAGAGGCGGATTACAAAAAAGCGGAAGGGATAAAGGAACTGCAAAAGGGATTTGATCCGGGAGTGACTTATCTTAAAGACCTGATGAATGACACCGTTGAAACAGTTTG